>JAJYGE010000544.1 GCA_021785155.1 Planctomycetota bacterium | reverse complement strand
CAGGCGCGGGGCGCAAAAAAACGACGCGGTAATCGATGCCCAACCGTATCAGCCGCTGGGAGCGGCGGAGGAATTGTTTTACACCCATGAGCGGGAAGTGTTGCTGGCCGGGCCGGCGGGCACGGGTAAAACCCGGGCGGCGCTGGAAAAAATGTTTCTGTGCATGCAAAAATATAGCGCCATGCGTTGTCTGCTGGCGCGGAAAACGCGCGTGAGCCTGACTCAATCCGCCCTGGTAACGCTGGAAGAAAAGGTATTGCCCGCGGGCCATTCCATCCGTCAGGGTGTCACGCGGGGCCGCCGCACGGGCTATGTGCTGGAGAACGGCTCGGAACTTGTGCTCGGCGGGCTGGATAATTCCGATCGGGTCATGTCCAGTGAATACGATATGATTCTGGCCTGCGAAGCCACCGAATTAACGCTTTCGGATTGGGAAAAACTCCTCACCCGTCTGCGGCACGGCATCATGCCGTATCAGCAGGCCATCGCGGAATGTAATCCGTCGCATCCGGGTCATTGGCTTCATGTGCGGGCCAACGCGGGCCTCATGCGCCGCTTGAACAGTCGCCATGAGGACAATCCGATTTTCTTTGATCGCCAATCCGGCCTGTACACCGTTGCCGGCCGGAGCTATCGCGCCACGCTGGATCGGCTTTCCGGCGTGCGCCGAAAGCGGCTGCTTGATGGCCTTTGGGCGGCTCCGGAAGGATTGGTGTATGAGGCGTTTGCCGATCATGTCATTGCCGGCCCCGGCGTGGATACCGAAGTTTTGGCCGACACGGAGCCGCTGGCGGTATGTGCCGGCGTGGATTGGGGATGGCGCGATCCGGCGGCGGCGGTGGTAGGGGTGCTGCGACCAGATCGGCGGCTTTACGTTGTTGAGGAATTTTACGCCCGGCGTGTGCCGCTGGAGGAACTGGTGGAAAAAATTGCCGCGTTACTCAAGCGCTGGAATGTCGAATGCTGTTTTGCGGACGGCTCCCGGCCCGATTTGATAGATATGCTGCGGCGACATGATGTGCGGTGCGAAAAGGCCCCGCTGGCTTCCATTGCCGCGGGTATTTCCGTGGTGGAATCCCGGCTGCTGGCGGATAAATTAAAAATCGTTTCCCGCTGCCACCATTTAATTCAGGAAGCATCGGAATATCAGTATGCCACCGATGAAAGTCAAAAAGCCACCGCAACGCCCCAGCCCGGCAGCGACCACGCCATGGACGCCCTGCGGTACATGGTCACAGGCATGGAAATGGTGATGCGATGCGATGATTCAGGCAACGCGGAAGATCCGGCAGAGGAAAACAGCGCAGCACCCATCCGCGGTACCCGCGAATGGACCTTCGCCGATGTCTGGGGGCAGTAAGCAATGATCAATGGTCAATGATCAATGATCAAAACGACGAACAACGGACAATATTGGCTTTGTGTTTTTGAACCGTGATCCTTTATTGGAGTTTTCCCCGTGCGCGCCGGGGTGGCCTTGATCAGTAGTATCAGTAGTAACAGTAATTATCAGTATTGGTCAGTATTGGTCAGTAATTGCAGTTGTTCGTTGATCGTTGTTTGTTGAAATCGCTTCCTCTTCCGCCTCCTTGTGAATTTTCGTCGGGGCGTTCTGGCCCCGCTGCGCCACCTCCGCGTGACGTTATGCTTGCGGCAGCCGCGCCGTGCTCTACTGTTCAACTTTCTCTGTGCCCCTGCTCGAGCCGCCGCGGCGGCTACCCCCCGTCACGTTCCTCCGCCGCCTCCCCCGCCTCCTTGTGAATTTCCCTCGTGGCTTTGATCAATATTCTCGGTATTATCAGTATTGGTCAGTAATTGCAGTTGTTCGTTGATCGTTGTTCGTTGAAATCGTTTGCTCCTTTACCTCTGCCGCCTCCTTGTGAATTTCCGTCGGGTCGTCGATCAGTCCCGGCGCGCCGGGAATGTCCATTGTCCGTTGGCACCTCGCGCTCTAAAATCCGCGTGTCGTAAAATCTGTGAAAACCTGTGAAATCTGTGGATAGGACATTTTGGTTGCGGCGGCAGCCGCGCTGGGCTTTCCTGTGCACCTGTTCTATTTTCACACGCTCTGCGACGACAGCCGCCGCTTGCGCAGGGCGATCAGGCCCAGGCCAAGCAGTCCGCCACCCAGCAGGGGCAGCGTTGCGGGAATGGGTGCCGGCGTTGGAGAGTTATTGCCACCAAGCGGGGTCGGATTGCTGTCGTTAATCCCGCCGGTATTTGTCCACGCCGTCGTGTAGTACGTATAGCTATTCTTCTTTGTATCGTAGGTATACGTCATTGCGGCGATGATGGAGCCTAAGGGCAGGTTGGTACCGGGGGAAATGGTGACCTGGTCGCCCGATTTGAGGGTAATATTACTGCCCGTGCCCAACGTGACCAGCACGGTGTATACACCAAACTCCGTGGTGTTAAGGCCGATCCCCCATTGTTCGGTATTGGTTGGGGCATTGTTGTCGAAACCAAAAAAATTTGTTGCACTTTCGGAGGCACTGAAGCTACCGCCGAGAATGGTCGACAAAGCGCCGGAGCTTGCAGTGAGATCACCCCAATAGCCGCTGGCGTTCGGATTGCTGGCTGTATCATTTAAATTGAACGGCGATAGATTCGCGTTGTTGAGGCCTCCATTGAAGGTAGCGCTTCCATCATAGGTCGCGCTCCCAACTGTCGTCGTCACGTCGAATGTGTCCGTGAAGGCAGCAGAGTTGCCGGGAATCATCAAGGCCAGCAATGCCGTCGATTGCGCGGCGGCATTGCCAATGAAATTCAAGGTGAAACTGCTACCATAACCCAGCGGTGTCGGGTCGGTGACGGTAGCCGTCGGCACTGCCCCGACGTGCAGTGTTTCGACCGTTTTCCCCAGCGTTGTTCCCGCGCCTGCCAGCATTCCCGCCGCTGCGACCAACCCTGCCGATAGAATTATTTTCTTTACCATCTTGCATACTCCCAATATCGGGTTCCCGGATAAATATTATCCGCTTGCTTCTGCCCCGCACACTTCAACACAAAGTGATTGAGAGCAGTTGTCATCCATTCCATGCGATGGCGCGACCACTCAAAAAGCCGCAAATCATCGCATCGCAACATCCATGTCGCCTGAACCCACTGGGAGGCTCTCCGCCTCTCGCTGACGTGCTGCACCATTGCTCGAACCGGCAGGATTGCTCCGTGCCTCTCTTCAGCCTCAGCGCAAGTATAATAGCATGTTCGCAATGGCTTTGCAAGTAAAAAGCGCCGAAAAGTACCGGATTAGCGTTCTTTTGTCCGATGTCCGTGCTGATCTGTTATCGGGCGTTTATTTCAGTGATCCATTGCCATGATCCAAATGATCCAAAACCCTCGGCCATTGCCTCTATTTTATTGAGGCCGCAATTGCGGGTCGAGCAGTGGATCAGGTGACCGCAGGTGGAATCTCCGGCACGGCACCAGAACGCTCCGGGCCGGCGCTACGTGCTCTCCTGTGCACCGGTTCCACGTTCATCTGCCCTGCGGCAACAGCCGCCGCTTGCGCAGGGCGATCAGGCCCAGCATTCCGCCGACGAACATTGGAAGCGTGCCTGGTACAGGCACGGACATTGTTGTGAACTGGCTCGGACTTAAAGCATAGCTGCTTGGCCCCGTACCGTACAAAACTGTCACATTGCCGGAAAGTCCCGTCAAGTCGGTTATTGAACTTCCCGTGTCGTTGAGCGTAAACATGGCTCCGCTGGCCAGGAACGGGTTGTGCGGGCCATTCCCCGCCAGGCTGCCATCCGCTGAAGAGTATTTGCCTGCTGAATCCGCCGGCCCGATGACCAGATCATGCGGCTCTCCGCCGCCCACCTCAAGTGTGTAGCTGCCGGTACCGCTGAGTGTCCACGGATTGGCCAGTTTATCGGCGGCGCTGGCGTCGTTGGAATAAGGCCCCGTTGAAATGTATGCGCCGCCCTTGCTGATAGCAGTTTCACTTCCAACGGTTGTGGAATTGTTCAGCGCCAATGTTCCGCTGAAATTCTTGAGGGAAAACTCCACGCCGTAGATGGCCTCCATGACCGACTTGGGCGCGGAAGTATTGTTGATCGTAACGGTCAGCTTGTCGTTATAAAAGTCAAACAGCAGCGAACCATTAAGTGGGAAACCATTATCATTGGTGCCCGCCGATGTATCGGGTATTCCCACCGCCACATTGGTATAGGAAAGCAAGGTGTCCGCTGACACCTGCCGGGCCGCGACCGACAATCCCGCCGCCGCGACCAACCCCGCCGATAACGTGATTTTCTTTAGCATCTTACCTGCTCCTAAATAATTCCGGATAAAACAATTTATCCGATTCATCTGCCCCACCACTTCAACACAAAGTGGTTAAGGACAGCGATACTGATTACATTCGCAACTTGAACTGGCACTGAATGAAAGTGTCTCTCTTCAGCCTCAGTTAATATATGCTAGTTCTTGTATCGTCACTTTCCATTGGCCAATACAATTTTTTTTGCGGGTCTGTTGTTATCAGACACACGGCATAGGCCGCAGAGCAGAAATCAGGAGACAGTTGAACAGTAGAGCACGGCGCGGCCGCCGCAAGCACAACGTCACGCGGAGGTGGCGCAGCGGGGCCAGGACGAACCGACGAAAATTCACAAGGAGGCGGAAGAGGTAAAGGAGCAAACGATTTCAACGAACAACGATCAACTGCAATTACCGATCAATACTGATAATTACTGATACTACTGATCAAAGCCACGACGGAAATTCACAAGGAGGCGGGGGAGGCGGCGGAGGAACGTGACGGGGGGGTAGCCGCCGCGGCGGCTCGAGCAGGGGCCCAGAGAAAGTTGAACAGGAGAGCACGGCGCGGCTGCCGCAAGCATAACGTCTTATCCACAGATTTCACGGATTTTCCCAGCGCGGCTCCGCCGCAACCAAAACATCTTATCCACAGATTTCACAGATTTTCACAGATTAACGGTTTGTAGTACCGGTTTTATAATGCGCCAATCCATAGCACCGTCGGCAAATCTGTGCGCGTCTGTGTAAGGCGTTTATCCCGATACCCAACCACGGAAGGAATTATCGGGATGGATGGTGTCCCGTCGTCTTTATCCACAGATTCTGCGGATTTTCACAGATTTTTGCCGGCTCACCACGGGGAAATGTTTACGACAATAACACGGATTTTTGGAAGACCGTGCCGAAAAATGTTCCTAAGAAATCTTTGTCCTGGCACGCCGTGGACGAAGAAGTTACCGAGCTGTGGCCCATACGGCTGGGGCTATATGGTGCTGTCGCAAAATACTTGCTACTTTCGCAGCACCAGTGGCTGCCGCGCAAAAAGCGCGGTGCAAGCACGCGCGGCTAAAAGTGGGTGGGATGGGTTCCCCGGTACGCTGGGTTGGATGTATTGCCAGGCCCTATGGAAACGGGCTGGCTATTACCGGGCTGATTTTGGGGATCATCTCGCTGGGGCGAGTGGCAATTTTTCCGGGCGAACAGCGAAATCAACGGCATAAATGCCGGCGCTTAGAGAATGGTTCGTCCTGGAAACTCGCACCCCGGAGCCCTGGTTCGGATTTATTGCCACGCCATCTCGCTGGGCGGATACGCGATGTGGTTTGTATATTTGGTGATTATTGTCATGGCGGCGGTGGAAAATTTGACAAGTGCCGATGGCGTTTGTAACTTTTAGACCGTCGGCTTCGCATTTTGTTTACGGAATAACCAAATCGCCAGTTGAATCAGCGAGGCTTTGCGGAGAAAAAGGAAGTGGCCGTTTATGTTTAACCAGCTACGCATGAGAATGATGTTCTCCATCATTGTTGCGGTGTCCGGCGCGGTCTCTTTTTCCTGTGGTTTATCGCGCGCCGGATCGACAGCGGCACATGTTACCGCTTCC
>JAJYGE010000507.1 GCA_021785155.1 Planctomycetota bacterium | reverse complement strand
CATCGCCGCACCCGCGCATGGCGGTCATCCGCCCCGAGCGTACACCAACGGCACCGCATTATCATGACGGTGCTCCGAGGGTATTGTGTTTGCGGGGCAATACAGCCATACCCGCGTAAAGTGTCACGCACCCCGTGCAATAAGGGCGAAATTGGCAACGCTTTTGTCCTACGCAATCAAGGCGTCCGCGGCAAGAAAGAAATGCCGGGTGGCGGCCAAATTGTGTTTTTTTGTTGGCAACGGTAATTGCGGCATTGGACCGCACGCCGACAAATTTGGATGTATCGGCCAACATTAAGAATAGAATTGTCTGGAATAATAACCTCTCACGGGCGATCCGGCGTTGTTCCCGCGATGGGGTCAAGTTCTTCGGAAATGTTGATAACGGAGGTGGGGCGGTAGAGCGTTAAGGCCATTCCGCAGAGCAAAAATACCGATCCGAGAAGAAACCATATTCCGGGCAGATGGCGATTGATCAACGCTTCCCAGATTAACGTCAGTGGATACGCGGCATTACTGAAGGTGGCGACGCGCGAGGGTGGCTGTCGGCGCATGGACCAGTTGAAAAGAAAAAATACGATCACAGCTACCACGATGGTCAGATAGGCCAACCCCAGCCAGGATTTCACCGTTATTTGCGACCAGTTCAGGCGGGTGGATTCTAAAATCAGCAGCGGCAGGGAGATCAGAGATCCGGTGACAAAAATCCAGAATTGCACCGCCAGACTCCCGTAGCGCCCGTTAAGATCGCGGGAAAACACCAGATAGCCCGACCAGGTGCCGGCGGCCAGAAGCAAAAGCAGATCGCCGCGGATAAAGGAACTTTTCAAAAATAGTCCGGAATTCACCAGGATTACCAGCACGCCCAGCGCGGCCAGAATTGCTCCCGCCAACACGCGGCCACTCCAGCGTTCAATACCCAGCAGGCACGCCATGACTGTTACCAGCACCGGCGTGGTGCTGTAAAGCATGGCCGAATGCGAGGCATTAGCCAATTCGGTGCCGCCCCAAAACGCCACCTGATTTATCGGCACACACACAATGCCGAGGATCGTGATGGCGAGCCAATCAGAACGGCGCGGGATGGAGAGTTTTTTACGCGGTGCCAGAATCAGTCCGATGATAATGGCGGCCGCGGTAAAGCGAAGGATCCCCCCGACGATGGGAGGTATGGTGGCCACCGCCCACTGCACGGCAATAGCGGTGAAGGACGCCAAAAGCGTGATGGCGATCAGGGCGGTAAGGTCAACGGCGGACACAACAGAGGCGTTACCGCGTGTTATAGACGGCTTGAACGGTACGTTGCTGATTAGGCGCTTTCCTTCAGCGGCATGGGCTTGCTGTCAAACAAACTGACCTCGCCGCGCACAACCGCGTCGGTGATCACATATTTTCCCCGCTGAGGTTGATCCGGCAGATGATACATCAAATCCAGCATCAACTCTTCCATAACGCTGCGCAAGGCCCGCGCGCCGGTGTCGCGCTTCAAGGCCTTTTCCGCGACCAGATGCAGGGCCTCCGGCGTAAATTCCAGCTCGCAGCCTTCCATCTGGAAGAATTTCTGATACTGCTTGACCAGCGCATTGCGCGGCTCGGTAAGAATCTGAATCATCGCTTCTTCCGTCAGCGGCTGCAGCGAGGCTAAAATCGGCAGTCGGCCGACGAATTCGGGAATCATGCCATATTCAATAAGATCATCGGGCGTGACATCCGCCAGGAAGCGAGCGCGGCGTTCATTCTTCACGCGGGCACCGTCCACTTCCGAGCTAAAGCCGATGAGCTGTTTGCCCAACCGCTGGGCGATAATCTGCTCCAACCCGACAAATGTACCACCGCAGATAAAGAGAATATGCGATGTATCCATCTGAATATATTGTTGTTCAGGATGTTTGCGGCCACCCTGCGGGGGTACGTTGGCCATGGTGCCTTCCAGCATTTTAAGCAGGGCCTGCTGCACGCCTTCACCCGATACATCACGGGTGATGGAAACATTCATGCTGGTTTTGCCGATCTTATCAATTTCATCAATATATATAATTCCGCGTTTGGCATTTTCGAGATCAAAATCCGCGGCCTGCAGCAACTTCAAGAGCAGATTTTCAACGTCCTCACCCACATAGCCCGCCTCCGTTAAAGTGGTGGCATCACCGATGGCAAATGGAACATTCAGGCAGCGCGCCAAGGTACGCGCCAGCAGGGTTTTTCCGGAACCCGTTGGTCCGATCAGCAGCACGTTCGATTTATCAAGTTCAACATCATCGGAGGTTCGGCCATCCGTATGTGATAATCGCTTGTAATGATTGTGCACGGCTACGGACAAGGCCCGCTTGGCGGCTTCCTGTCCGATCACGTATTGATCCATGAATTCTTTGAGCTGGCGCGGGGGCGGAATTTCACCAATGCTGGGTTTGGTGCCGGTGACCTTTCTCTTTTCCTGTTTGAAAATATTCTGGCAAAGCTCCGAGCAGCTTGAGCATATATAAATATCGTTTGGCCCCTCCACCATCGGGCCGACTTCACGGCTGGATTTTCCGCAAAATGAACAATTGGTCACCTTGCGGCCACGAAAACCACCCGACCCGCCCGATGTCCCAGCACCGTTACCAGGTCCGCCGCCGTTGCCTGTTCCGCCATTTCCAATCTGATTTGACATGTCAATACAATTCCAATGTTGCAGGCTTACGGATTATTCCACGGCCTGTATTTACAAAACCAAGGCCATGACCGGCAAGCCAGAAGCCCAGTCAGGCACAATTATTACTTTCACTATTCTAGCAGACTCTTCCAACGCCACCAAGCGGAAAAAGAATCGTCAAAAACGGTGCCATGCGTTGTCTATTATCGGGCGCTCGTATAATCTTCGAGATGATGGAAGTGTCTGAAACTACCAACCCCGCGCCACCGCGCATTGTCGCCATTGAAACCAGCAGCCGCGTAGGCTCGGTGGCCGTGGCTTGCGGGGAGCAAATACTGGGTCAACGGCAATTCAGCAAAGCCATGCGCCACGCCGTGGAGCTTATGCCCACGATTCGAGACCTTGCGCGGGCACAGGGCTGGAAACCCTCCGATATTGATCAGATCTATGTATCCGCCGGGCCAGGATCGTTTACGGGTGTAAGAATTGCCATCACCATTGCCCGGGCCATGCAGCAGGCCATTGGGTGTCAATTAATCAGCGTGCCAACAGTGGATGTGCTGGCCGCCAATGCGCCAAGGGAGGTGGTAAATCTGGCGGTCATTATGGACGCCAAGCGCGGGCAGGTTTATGCGGCGAGCTATCAACGTGACGCCGCCAGCGGCGCATTGCGCCGTACCGCGGGACCATTACTGACTGATCCCGCGCCGTTGCTGGCTGATGCGCCCCGGCCACTGCATATCCTCGGAGAAGGCATTGAATACCACCGCACGGTTATCGCCGCGACACATGGCGTGGTGATGGAACTTGATAACTCTCTGTGGCAGCCGCAGGCTGTGATGGTACACCACATAGGATTGGCGTTGGCCCGTGCCGGGAATTTCACCCAACGCAATGCTTTGCTGCCCGTGTATCTGCGAAAAGCGGAGGCGCAAGAAGTCTGGGAGAAAAAACACGGAAGCGAATCGGGTTAATTGCTATGATTGTCGCGGACATTGCACGGTGCCATGGATGTGCGACATTCTGGACCTATACAGGGGACTTCGTTATGAAGGTTATGGTGGATTTGTGTGTTGTCCCCATGGGCGTGGGGGTGTCGGTCTCACAATATGTCGCGGCCTGTCAGAAGATACTGAAGGAAGCGGAGCTGAAGCACCAGATGCACGCCTGGGGCACAAATATTGAAGGGGACTGGGATGCCGTGTTTGCGGCAATCAAACGTTGTCACGAAATGGTTCATGCCATGGGAGCGCCGCGGATCGTGACAAGCTTGAAAATTGGAACCCGCACGGATCGCGTGCAAACCATGGAAGATAAAATAAACAGCGTGCGGGCGAAGCTTGGTTGTGGATAAACCGATGAACTTGATGTTCCTGCATCCTGAACTGCTTATCCTGGCACCGGTGGTGGCCGTCGGCGGGTGGTTGCTGCTGCGGAAAGCCAACGAACCGGAACGCATTTTCACCATTCTTGAATTTTGGCCGGAGGAAACGTCGCAGGACACCGGGCGGCAACAACGCATGCCGGATTGGCCATGGCTATTGATTTTAGCCGCAGCGATTTTAGCGGCCCTGGCATTAAGTTCACCGCAATTGCAATTACCCGGGCCACAACCCACCGCAGCGCAAACATTGCGGTTTCAGGCCATAGGCCGCAGTTTGCCCGACAATCCCAACATCGTAGACGTTTTCGTCAAAGCATCTTCCCTTCCAAACGGCATCGACTATAGCTTGCTTATCGCGGCACATCGAAAGATAATCCGACACACCGTATCGGCAAAAACATTAGCCCGGGGGATCGACATTACGCCAGTGCCAGGAGCACAAACCCTTACCGTCGCGCTGCGGCAAAACGGTCGTACTTTGGCCCATGTTACACTGTTGCGTTCATCGGCGGTCCAAAAAATCAAAGCACACTTTATTGGCGCACCGCCGCCCGCTTTCCTGCGCCTGCTTTCCGTCACTCCGAGCATTACTTTTCATGGCCGAATTTCCCACCGAGGACTCTGGATTATTCACCAACGGCATTTCAACGTGAAAATACTGCGCGGAATTACGGATAGCACCTTCGTTCTTTTGGGCGACACACCGGGACCGGGACTTGCGCCACTGTCCCCGCTTCGGCTGAAGCCACCGCAAACGCCGGTGGTCGTGAGTGACGGAAAACTGATGCGATTTGTCAATACTTCCCGTGTGGTGGTGAAACAAATGTTTACGG
Organism: Planctomycetota bacterium; assembly: GCA_021785155.1. Next base: position 1,027 of record JAJYGE010000507.1, on the reverse strand, counting down.
CGCGGCTTGATTCGCATTGGAACGTTCTCATGGATGTCCAAGGCCAACCCTGGCTTGCTCAACGCGATGATATGGGCACGCATATAACATGGTTGTGGCTGGCCGGGCGGGCCGATTCCGCCTGGAATGACTGGCCGCACCATGCTTCTTTTGTGGTATTTTTCGCCAATGTCATCACAGCGTTGCAAAAACTTCCCGGCCCTCTCCGGCAAGGCCGCTGGTGGAGGTCCGCCAGCGTGACTCCCGTTGGCATGCGCCGTCCACCGCCGACAACCGTCAACGCGCCAGCAATCAGCCTGAACATCCCACTGGCCGTCATTGTCTGTGCCGGTCTGCTGACCGCCATGCTCGGCCTGATGCGAGTGAATGGGAATTCGAGGTAACCGGCGATATCCAACACGGACAGCAATCTCCATAATCGTCATCGGTGGTGAAATTGTCACGGGTGCTCTGTCACAACATAATTTTAGGGCAGACGAGGAAACCTGGCGATGGTGGGCGTGTCCTTTGAGAGGCAGCCATCCTGAAATGTTGCTGTAACAGGGCACTGGGCCTGTGACAGGTTCTGCCAGGTCGCTCGGGGCCAAATCCTTAACTTTTTAGCGCAGCTGCGCATTATCCCTCTTATTGCAATCCTATAGCCTTCCCGAGATACAGTTCAGACCCGCTGAACAAGGCTCTTTGACAAATGAATAACATGCCGCCACAGTGATCGCGGAAAAGAATCCTGAACAGAAACCCGTTGCTCGCCACTCGTTGAGTGCCCGTGTGTTTCGTTGCTCGTTGCTCGTTAAGCGCGGCGTTTCGTTGTTCGTTGTAGCCCACGGCCCACGCCCATTCCGCGCCCAAAAAGTCCTGACTCCTGAATGCTGAATGCCCCCCCGTTAAAACATCTTGGGCATCTAGGACAACTTGAACCAAACCCTCCAAAATCAACGCTTCCATCAACTTGCGCAACTTGGGCAACTTGCCCCCCGAACTTGGGCATCTTGGGCAACTTGAAATTCGCAAGGTCTTCTAACTCCTA
>JAJYGE010000026.1 GCA_021785155.1 Planctomycetota bacterium | reverse complement strand
GTGACGGACATATTGAATCCACCGGCCCGGTAATTACGGAAGACAAGCTGGAAGATCTGGTGCAGAAAGTGACGGATCAGATTATGGCCGGTCTGAGGTGAGGTACGAGAAGTTAGGAGTTAGAAGTTAGAAGTTAGAAGCTAGGAGTTAGAAGCTGGAAGCGACGGATTATGAAGCGAAGCGCTTCCAATCTCTTCTAACTTCTAACTCCTAGCATCTTCAGGCGTTTCACGAAAGGATATTTATGAAAGTTACAATCATCGGTGGCGGTGGCCGCGTGGGTTCCAATGCCGCATTTGCTTTGCAATGTGCGGGTATCGTGCGTGAAATAGCGCTGGTGGATGCCAATGCGCAACTGGCTTCCGGTGAAGCCCTGGACCTGCTGCACGGCGCATCGCTGGTGGGCGATCAGAGTATTTATGCCACGGACATCAAAGGGGCGGCCAATTCCGATGTCATCTGCATTACCGCGGGCCTGCGTCGCAAGCCGGAAGAATCACGGTTGGATCTGATCAATCGCAATGTGTCGCTCTACAAAAGCGTGCTGGATTCGCTCAAGGGGGCGGGGGTTAAAAAAGAGTGCATATTTGTGGTGGTTTCCAACCCGGTGGATGTGCTGACGCGCCTGAATATTGAGTATCTTGGCTGGCCGGCCAAACAGGTCATTGGCCTGGGCACGGTGTTGGATACCACGCGCTTCCGATCACTGATTGCGGCGGCTAAAAATCTGCCGGCTACGCAGGTCAACGCGGTCATCCTGGGCGAACATGGCGATACAATGACGCCGATCTGGAGTACAGCCACGGTGGCGGGAATGCCGTTAATTAAAATGGTCACGCCGCAGCAGCAGGCGGATATTTTCAAGCAGACCCAGACTTCCGGTGCGGAAGTCATCAAACTTAAAGGCGGGGCCGGCTATGCGGTGGGTGTGAGCATTGCCGAGGTAATTCACGCCATCGCTCTGGATCGCAAGCGGATTTTGCCGGTCAGCAGCCAGCTTACCGGTCAGTATGGAATTAAGAAGGTCTGCCTGAGCGTGCCGACGGTGGTGGGAAGCGGCGGTGTGGAAGCGGCGTTGGAACCGGAATTGTGGCCCAAGGAAGTGGCCGGCATTCAGGCCAGCGCCCGGGCGCTGGAAGAAACCTGGGGCAAAATTAAATAAGTGTTGAGGCGCATTGTTTCAATGGAATTTCTTCATGCTGATCGTGGATCGCCAGAAAAAACTTCTTGACATTCTACGAACGCGGCAAAGTGCCTCACTGGAACAACTGGCGGAAGAACTTGGTGTTTCAAGTTCCACCGTCCGACGGGATGTTGATGCCCTGTGCGGGCAGGGCGTGGTGGAAGCCACGCGCGGCGGCGTTCTGTATCGTGGCCGCTCTCCGGCGCTGCTGGATCTGGATCAGCGGATGCAGGAACAGGTGGAAGCTAAACGCGCCATTGGAAAAGCCGCCACCGCGATGATTGAACCCGGAATGACGGTCTATTTTGATGGCGGCTCCACAATTCATTACACGGTGCAGCAGTTGGAAGTCCGCCCGTTGCAGGTGGTGACCAACAGCCTGACGGTGGCCAATCATTTCGCCAATGATGAGGGAGTGGAACTTCTGGTGCTCGGCGGAGCGATGTACCCGCGATCCGGCGTTATGGTGGGGCCTATTACCATGCAGGCCCTGGCTGAAATTCATGCCGATGTCATGATTTTTTCCGTCGCCGGCATTTATGAAGCCGATATTTACAACACCAATCTGGCCATGGTGCAGATCGAGAAACTTGCACTGAAACAAGCCGCCCGAAAAATTTTACTGGCCGACGCGGGCAAATTTGGCCGCAAAGGTCTGGCCCGGGTATGTTCCATTGAAGATCTGGATCTGATTATCACCGATCCCGCCATCAGCGAAATCTGGAAAGCCAATCTGCAGGATCGGCTGAAAATCGCCGGGTAAATTCATTGAGCCGTTCACGGGCAGGCGGTTCATCATGTGTGGTGCATCCCGGAGCGGAGGGTGTCGATTTAACCCTGTTTTGCGCGACTCTACCCGCATTTCCAGAGCGACAAGGCCAGTGGCGAGCAAAATTTTTGACTGAATCAACAGGCCCCGCGCCGGGACGCAACACAAAAAAGGTGACGGGAGAAAGCCTCGCCTGTGAACGGTTGCAGTTATTGCAAATCAACCACTCGGATTGCTTGAAGTTTAACCGGACCCATCAGGCCTGATTCCACCAGTGGATCGGTCTTTTGCCAAAGTTGCCAGGTGGTAAACGTAAATCGACCGGAAGGGCTGGGCTTGCCTTCCAGAAGCCATTTTGGCCATTCCACCAGATATCCGGCGGGGGCGCGGTCACTGTCCGCCGGCAATTGCTGATCGCCGATCATACGATTAATCCATAAATTCGTTACGCGGATGTTGAGTTGATTGTGGCCGGCGTGAAGAACGTCGGTCACATCGATAGTGAACGGTTGCCTCCACAATATTCCCATGTCATGGCCATTCAGCGTGACACGCGCGTTGACCGCGACAGTGCCCAATTCAAGATATATCCGCCTATCCGGGGCCATTAATTCAGCCGGCACATCAAATTCTTTCTGATACTCGGCGGTACCGGAGAAGTAGCGCACGCCCGCATCGGGATATTTATTCCATGCGATGAGATTTTCCAATTGTATTTCAGCCGGGGCACCCCAGCCGGCGGGAAATGTTACACTCCACGGTCCTGCGATTTCCAAGCATTGGGGCATGGTGGAGATATTCAGTTCGGTCCGCTTGCCGGAGGCGCGGACGATGACGTAATGTCCAGGCTTGCTTATAAGAAAACGGATAACCTGGGATTGGACCTCCAGTGCCAATGTGGGAGTACCATCCGCCATCGGCAGATGGACCAACTCAATCTGCTGGCCATCGTGTCGCATCTGAATCTGCGACTTACCATTGACGCTATAGTGAATGGTCAGTGTTTTGACGACAAACGGGGCCGGATCGCCACCAATGGCGGCAATTTCCGACACCGGAAATGAGAACGTTGCACCTGGACTCAGATCGGCGGCGGATATCAGATGCTGCACAATCGACGTTACCTCGCGCGTTCGAGCGGGGTCATCGGGCGGGCCGTATGTGGCGTTTTGGATGACGATTTTCGGACGATGTGGCAACGCTCCGGCATAGTGATCCATACCATTTCGTGTGACGGAAATAACTGCATCGACTTTAGCCGGACCGCCGCGGAAAATGACGAACGTGGAACCGCTGGGTTCAAACTGCAGCGGCATTTCCACCACACCGTCCTTATTCTGGTAAGCCGGGGCGGGACGGATGTCGCCGGTCAGAGGATTCCATAATTCCACGCAGCGATAGACGGTGCGGAACCTGCAGCGGGCGGTAACAGGGAATCCCGAACACGCGGCCACAAAATATATGTCGGCATCGGACAACTGGCGATGAATATGCGCCAGCGGCACATCCGATTGAAATTCCGGCGGGATGCCCCTGGTCGCAAGCACCTGTTCCGGGGTCTTGTTGGCAATGACCTTTCCGCTCCCCCATAATTCCGCCGCGATTTGAGCCACAACCTTGTCCCCATTGGGGTAATCCGTCAGACTTGGCGATTGCACCGGTGGTGGGCCTACGATGGTTGCACCGGCATTCACCAAACTCCGGATTTTTGTAATCAGCGCGGCGGTCATGGTTTTTGTTGGCGGCAATACCAAAAGGCGATAGCGCATGCCGCTGGGCACCGTGATCATGCCATTTTTCACCGTCATATTGTGGAGCACCACCTCGGCGGGACAGCAGTCAAAGTTATAATCGGGCCGTACCGGAGGACATCCCGACTGCCACGGTGCCGCAGCTTGTGGATTAAATTCCTGCGGCGATCCTTCCGGTTGCATGTAGCAGACATCGGCCACAAAATCGCCCTGCCGCAACATATACGAACAACGTGCCACATAATCATGCCAGGGTTTCGTTAAATGCCACCACGTGTTGGTGCGTTCATAAAACATGCCATTGGAGCCCATGTTTGTGCCGGGATAATAATGCGGATTGGTCCACGGTTGCATGGTAAAACGATGAAATACAAGGCGATTGACGCCCTGGCAAAAAGCCCAATCTCCAATGTTTTTGACGATGGCCGGATAATTCTGCCACCGGTCGTTGCCATCGGCGGTGAAGGTTTCCTGGCCAATGATGCGGTGGCCATAGACGTGTCCGGCGGAGGTCATTTCCGCCAGTACATTCCAGACCATAAATCGCGGAGACGACCATAATTCCGACATGGGTTCATTGGCCTGACCGCCATAACGCAGTTCATCCGCCGGTACGCCGGAGTAGCCCTCTATGGAAAGCCGAATTCCATGTTTGTTGGCCAGTTCGCGCATACACGCGGCATAGTTGGTTATCAGCAGATCCGATATGGTCTGGCGAAAATCCCATAAAAAACGCTCGGAGATTTCCAAGTTCCCCACCACCCGGCCGGCCAACACCGGCAGGTAGGGTGTTATGTCATAACCGCGCAGGCGTTTGAAGTCATGCCGAAAAGATGCCGTCCAGTTTTGTGCACCACTTTCCCAACTGTCGATGTGTGTGGAAACCAGCGTCTTGCCTGTTCCCGCCAGCGGTCCGACATCCTTAATCAGCCGGAGCATCAGGGAATTAAATTGCAATTCCGTCGCTCTGCGGCTTAGCTTATCGGTTTCCAGGCCAATGCCGGAAGGCGGTGAGGGATGATTTTCCATGGCCGTTGAGGTGTGGCCGAATCGCATAACGGTCCAATCTCCAGCTGGAGGATTCCACTTAAGCCGACCATAGGAGTCCATAAATTGCGATACATCCACCAGACCGGCTTCCGGAATGGTTTGACCGGATGCCAACGGCGGATAATGTATCCGCGTGGGCATATTGTCTTGTACCGCCGATTCCTCCGCCTTGGCCGCAATATCCGCAATGCGATAGCCATGCCCCGCTTGATCCGCCTGGGGCGTGGGGAACGCCAGCACCGCAATATCGGCGTAATAGGCGGTGGCCAACTCGGTTTCACCGGCAATCCAGGCGGCGGCATTTTGATTGGTCCACTTATTTACTGCGTTCATTTCATTTACAAAAGCGTCCGGAACGGATTTTGGCCGAGGCAGCAAAACATCCAGCGGCCCACCGCCCTGCACGCGAATTTCCGAATGCACCACTTTCTGCATGGACAATTCCGGCTTTACCCACGGCCCGCCGCTGCCGCACCAGCCGGCGTCATTGGTCATGTTAATGTGCAACCCCAGCCGTTCCGCCTCGCAACATGCAAATTCAAACATGTTGCGCCATTCATTGGTACCGAATTTAACCGGACCGGGCGGAACGCCATTTTCTACCACCATAATCAGCACGCCGCCGATGCCAACTTGCCGCATGGATTCCAAATCCGCCGTGATGCCCGTGCGCGTCACATTTCCGCCCATCCAGAACCAGTAAACCCATGGCCGGGCATCGTCGGGTGGCTGAACAAAAGCGGCGGCCAGTTCCTGCACATTAGAGGCCAGAACCCCGGAATCCAGCGATTCCTGATTTGTTTCCTCCCGTACAGCGGGGCTGGAAAGTAACCAACCGGCAGAAGCGGCGGTGCCGGTGGCGGCCATGAGTTTGACGAAGTTGCGGCGATTCAGAGGCGGCATTTTATTCTCCATCGAAGACCGGCTTGGACCAGCCGGTAACCATGCTTGCAGTCGATCCCGTGCCCGAAGGAGCGCCCCTTACGAACCCGTGGCGACAATATCGAAATCCACGCTTTGAGGTTATATCGGATGTTCCAACGACGTTTTTGCGTAACTCGTTGTTTTATAATTAGTTAAGTGTTATTTTTCGCGTTTACGTGTAGCCACTAAAATAGTTTGCTATT
>JAJYGE010000535.1 GCA_021785155.1 Planctomycetota bacterium | reverse complement strand
CCGGTCGTATTTGCCCTGACCACATTTCGATCCCGCCTGAATTTGTGTCTGACGTGGCGGAAAGCGGCGCTGACGGAACCGCAAGCGGCGGAATTATGCACAGCATTCATAACCCTGCTGGGAGAATTGCGGCCATGAGCGAAAAGCACGTCCGCAGTGACGGCGTCGTCCGCCCCCGGCCACAACCGCTGGCGGCGCTTTTTCCGCCAACGTGCTGGGTGACCGGTGAAAGTATTGAGCCAGCCGACAAGGGCTTGGCGGGGCCGATTCGGGCTTTGTTGGAGGCCCAAATGCTATGGCCATATTGCCAACGCTGCGGCGGCACACTGGGACCTTATGCCGCACGCGGAAGCTGTCAACATTGCCCGCATCGCAAGTTGGGGCTGGATCGTCTGGTTCGCGTTGGCACGCTCAATGGCCCGCTAAGCCGCCTGATTCACAGTCTGAAATTCGCGCGCCATTGGGCGCTGGCCCCCATATTGGCACCCTGGATGGCCGCAGCGCTGCACCATGCCGAAGCCGGGCCGATGGATCAACTGATACCCGTGCCGCTGCATTGGGCGCGGCAGTGGCGGCGGGGGTTTAATCAGGCGTTTGAATTGGCCTTGGAATTATCGCGCCTTGTTGATGTTCCATGTGATGATCTGCTGCGGCGCCGGCGCTCCACCAAAGCGCAAACCGCCATGCAAAGCGCTACCGCGCGTCTGGATAATCTGCGCGGCGCATTTCTTATGCGTAAGGGAGTTGACCTATCGGGCTTGCATGTCTGGCTGGTGGATGATGTCTGCACCACTGGAGCAACGCTTCATGCCGCCGCATCGGCTTTACGCAACGCGCCGGCGGGTATGCGTCCGGCCACCATCAACGCGATTGTGCTGGCGGTCGCGGATGCAACGCCGATTCCCGCAACGCTAAAAAGTTAGTCAGAGCAAAGGGTGTCAGGTGAGTTTGTTCAGTCGGGGGTGCCCGTTGAGTCCAAACGTATGGCACTGGCTGGGCATTGAGAGCAACTGGCGTTAATATAAAGATCACGGCGTAGGAATGAAAAGAAATTGCCGGCGCGGCCCCGGACTATCGCGTTTTTGGAGACGCATGCCGGATTCAAGGGAAGTGAATACTGTGGTAACGCTGGAAAAACAATCGGACCATCCCATCGACGCGATGCGCCCGATTGGCGTGTTTGATTCCGGCCTCGGCGGATTAACCGTGGTACAGGCACTGCATCGCCATTTGCCGGCGGAATCGCTGATTTATTTCGGGGACACCGCGCGGCTGCCTTACGGCACAAAATCTCCACGCACCGTCCTGCAATTCGCCCGGCAATGTCTGCGGTTTCTCATGCAATTGAACCCCAAGCTCCTGGTGGTGGCGTGTAATACGGTCAGCGCCACGGCCTTAGAGGAGTTGCTGGATGAATTTCCCGTACCCGTTATTGGCGTGCTGGAACCTGGCGCGGAAGCGGCTGTGCGACTGGCCCGGCGGCAACGGCCAAACGGCGATTGCGCTATTGGCCTGTTGGCCACCGAAGCGACCATAGCGAGTCGCGCGTATGTGCAGGCCGTGAATCGGCGTGATCCGGCGGTGCATCTGGTGGGGCGGGCTTGTCCATTGCTGGTACCGATGATTGAAGAAGGCCGGGCCGAAGACAGCCCGGTTGTGCAGGCGGTATTGACGGAATATCTGGCACCGCTGAAATCGCTGAATCCTCCGGCACTGATTCTGGGTTGCACACATTATCCCATCTATGCAAAAACGATAAGCCGCCTGATGGGGCCGATGACCACACTGGTGGATTCAGCGGATCAGACGGCCTTGGTAGTTCGGGAAAAGCTTACTACAATGGCGGCATTGCATCCGGATGATCCGGAGAATGGCACGCTGATGTGTTATGTCACAGATCAGGGCCAGCGTTTTGAAAGTCTGGCGAATCGGTTCCTGGGCCGGTCCATTTCCCAGCCGGTATGGGTGGACCCCGAGGTGCTTGAAACTGCGTCAACGGAATATTTATGAATCAAGTCTCAACATGTATGCGGTGCAGCCCCGGCCGATTTCCGCCGCGTAGTATCTTCATGGTCTTCATGGCGGCCTTGATGATGCTGTCGGGATGTTCATCCGGCAACAGTGATCCACAGAATTTTAACTCTCTGGTGCAGAACTGGCTTAAGCATGTTCAAGGCGGGCATTCCGTTGTGAATCAGGCGCGTAATCTTTTTGCCACCGATAATCCGGATACTCAGCGCGCGGCGATTGCCTGGATGTCCAAACAAAAGTGGGGCCATGAGAAGCCATACATGGATGCGTATCGTCTGGCCCAATCATCCCCCTCCCCGCTGGTGCGCGGACAGGCCGCGCTTGCCCTGGGCACATCGGGACAGGCGGCCGTGGCACCTGATCTGCAAAGAGCGCTAAGCGATAAATCCAAGTTTGTGCGGATGTGCGCGGCGATGGCCGCGTGCTATGTGACGAATCCCGTTCTGATTCCGGATTTAATTAAGTGCGCGCAAAGTGATTCTGATGCGCAAGTTCGTATTTGTGCGGTGGAAGCACTCAAAGCCTACAAAACGCGGCTGGTGGTTGAAACGCTTATCAATGCTCTCGATGATCGAAATGTCGCCATTGTTCAGGCGGCCTGGGATGATTTAACCGTTCAGACCGGCCAGAAATTCCCGCAACATTCCGGGCCGTGGCAGCGGTGGCTGCGAACGCATCGGTCGGAATTCAGCACGACGGGCTGATCGAAGGGGTGTGGCAATACATCCGAGCCAGCGTATCGGGACCCATCCCCTTTTTAGAACAGAGGAACAGAGGATCAGGTGAGCAGGGGAACGGGAACCGCAGGGGTTACCTCATCTTGCGACAGTCCCGGCGCGCCGGGATTCTCTGCTCTGCGGCAACAGCCGCCGCCGCGGGCCATGACGTTTCAGTTACGCGACAAGAAAATATTTCCCGACTGTGTCATGAGCCGGAACGTGCGGTTCGGCTTTTTCCGTCATATCTGCCGCGGCTCTTCCACGCCTGCATCCAGCTCCGTAAATGCTTCCCGAACGGAGGCCATCGCCGTGATCGCCGCTGGAAAACCGGCATAAATCGCCATCTGCATCACCACTTCGATGACTTCCTGCCGGGAGCAGCCGGCTTGAATGGCCCCCCGGACATGAGCCTTGAGTTCAGCACCTCCATGATGCAGGCAGACCAGCGCCGCGAGTGTCGCAATTTGGCGTGATTTAAGATCCAACTGTGGTCTGCTGTATACCTCTCCAAACGCGAACTCAATGACCCATTGCTTGAGTTCCGGCGCGATGTCATTGAGGCGATCGAGCACCGCCGGGCCGTATTGGCCGTGAATTTCCCGTAGTTTTGCCCAGCCGATGTCATAACGTGATGTGGTCATAATTATCTCTTTTCCGACGGAAGCTCATTTTCGCCGGAATTATCATCGCGGAAGGGCGGCATATTTACCAGTATTCCGGATGTCGGGCCGCGGGGGTTGTGTTACACGGTACCGGTTTGGATTTGTGCTCCGGGCGGAAATTCTGTATGCGAAAACCGGGGATATGCGGTATAATTTTTAGGCGGATGATGAAGGAGGTATTATGGTTACATCAGCGACGGCTGCATCAGAGTGTAACGTCATGGATAGGGTCAAATCAGCGGCAGCGAAAACGGATGAATTTCTCCGGCAATGGCTGGCGGAAGTTCACGACGCGCCGCCGGTGCTCATGGAGTCCATTGCCTACAGCCTTTTTGGCCCGGGCAAGCGAATCCGTCCGGCCTTGGCTTTACTGTCCTGCCGGGCGGTGGGAGGCGATGAGAATCTGGCGTTGCCGGCGGCTGGAGCGCTGGAGTTGATCCATTGCTTTTCGCTGGTGCATGATGATCTTCCAGCGATGGATAATGACGATCTGCGGCGCGGGCGACCGACGAATCATAAAGTGTATGGTGATGCGGTGGCGATTTTGGCCGGTGACACGATGAACACCATGGCGTTCGAGCTTTTGGCGGAACGGGTGGCTGATGCCAAATTGGCGATGCGGCTGGTGCGGGAATTGGGCCGGGCGACTGGTGCCGCGGGCATGATCGGCGGGCAGGTTCTTGATACGTGCTATCCCCAGGAAAAAAGCCACGGTGGACGGGGAAATTTGGACCATCTGCAACGCATTCACCGCATGAAAACAGGGGCGTTAATAAATGCGGCATGTCGGATGGGGGCGTTATCCGGCGGTGTTTCTGATGCGGATATGCAAATCATTGATGCCTTGGGGCGGGCCATTGGTCTGGCGTTTCAAATTGTTGATGATCTGCTGGATGCCACGTCAACGGCGGAAACGCTGGGAAAAAAAACCGGTAAGGATGCGGCAATCGGCAAGCTGACGTATCCGTCATTGCTGGGGGTTGAGGAATCGCGCCATCATCTGGCGCGGCAGGTGGAAATCGCCCAGACGATGGCGGCCCGACTTGGCCCGACGGCCGAGCCGCTGGTGCAATTGGTGCATGAATTGGCGCGGCGCGATCATTAATGATCTGAGAAAGTATCCGTGACGAGCAATGCCAGAGCACGAGGGTGTTTATTGTCGCTGGGATATGGGGCATCATTTTTGCCTTGCGCCATGTAAACCGCGGTGATGGCATTATTGTTAGAAAGTTATAAACCCGGTAAATTGTTTTGGAGTTTAATTAAATGGCCTTGAAGCACACGTTAGGGTTGATTTTTCGGAACAACCGTTTTGCCATTGCGATGGTGTTATTCATTTCCGGATTGCTTTTCCGTTCCGGATCACCGGTTCTGGCTGGTTCCGCGGTACCGGCGTGGGCGGATCGCCCGCCTACCTTGGATCCATCTTACGGCGTACCGGTGCCGACGTTGGTGGCACAGCCAACCGTGATTCCCTCCTGGATATGGGCCGCCCAAACCAAGAATAATCAGATTATCTATCTGCGTGATTCATTCAAGCTAAGTAAAATTCCCAGGACCGTCGAGCTATACGCCACGGCGGACAACCATTTAGAAGTGTTTTTGAATGGCCGGAAAATAATCAGTACCTTCCACAAACACAACGAGGTCTGGAGGCGAGCACGTAAGGTTTCGGTGGCCGCCTTGTTACATCCGGGTGAAAATATCATCGCCGTCCGGGCTAAAAATGATACATCTTCGGCTGGCGTGCTGCTGGCCATGATGAGCAATCGCCAACCTCTGGCCGTTACGGATCGCCATTGGCGAGTGGCCTACCGTGTGCCAACCGGAATGCAATGGATCAAAAAGCAATTCGATGATTCGGCGTGGCCTTATGCGACGGTGGAAGCTGCCTATGGTAGCGGCCCGTGGGGCAATGGCGTGAATCCCTGGCCGATTCACTGTTCATATCTCGCGCACCTTTACTTTCAATCGCTGCGCGTCGCCGTACTGCACGGACGTGCGGATTTTAGTGGCCTTTCGACAGTGGCGGCATCGCTAAGTAAAGAAAATATCACCAAGATCCGCCCCGATTATGCCGGACGATCCCTGCTGGCTCCCGCCCATGTAGTTCATCTGGTGGTGACTGGCTCCGATTCCAAGTTGCACCCGGAGTTGCTGATCAGTTTTGGCCAGGAAGTGGCCGGTCGCATTCAAGTGCGCGGCAGCGGCGGGACGGTCGCCATTGGCACCGGAGAATCGCGTGGTGAAGCCTTACATGGGCCGTGGGGTGGAGTACATACGCTTAACTTGGCCGGTGGGATAACCCAATCCACCCCCTACAGCGCCTTTCGTTATGCCACAGTGGCTTTCAGTGGTCCCGGACCGATTAAACTCAATCGCCTGCGGCTGGATTTCAAATATTATCCGGTGAAATACCGTGGGGCGTTTGCCTGTTCTGATCCGTTGCTGACAAAAATATGGTATACGGGGGCGTACAC
>JAJYGE010000363.1 GCA_021785155.1 Planctomycetota bacterium | reverse complement strand
AATTCAGCCGCGTTTTTTCATCTGGAAGAAAAAATGCGGTGCACCAGCCAGATTTTAAGCCGCCATGAAGGAAGAAGCGGAAAATTTACTCGGTGGTTGAACGTCATTACTCGGACAGGCTCCTAGTATTACTATGTTAAGTAGAATCACAGAATTTCGGGTTGAATTTTGTGTTGCAGAATGGACAGCATCCGATGGACCGTATCAACCACGGCTGAATCGCTCGCAGTGCCGCTTCCCACGTCACACCGGAAGTTTTTTTTTGATCGCAGAAGAATCAGCAGCACAAACAGGTAGGCTACACACGACAGCACCAGGTGGTGGTGGAATCCTCTCCATGACCGGCCTTCGTAATGGTCAAAGCCTAAATCGGTTTTATCACGCTGGAAAAATTGTTCAATGGCAAAGCGCCCCCGACTCAATTGCACACAACGCTTGGCTGTGGGTGGAACTTTAAGAGAAGCCAAGTAAAGGTGATATGGATTCTCGTGGCCTGCGGGCCAGTCCACCACCAGCCACGTCTGCGGCCAGTCGCCGGTCTGCTCATTAAGATCGCCCAACACATAGACCGGCAGCCATCCGATCCGGGTTGTACGCTTACCGCCGTCTGCGGTGCGCCAGGCGACGGGATGCCACTGCTGATCCGTGATGGTTCGGCTCAAAACGGATAATGACCGGCTCGGTGGCTGACTCGGGACCGGTCCCCAGTATTTCTTGGCCTTTCGGGTTTGCACCGGTTCTGTCCAAGCCGATACGTCACTACCGGCATTCAGAAGATACTCGCAGCCATATTCCCGCAAGCCCCGCCGGAATTCCGCGGAAATTCCGTAAGCTTCGTCCCCCAGCACTGGTGCCGGAGTTACGCCGTCATTCAGGACCTGACCGATCAAGGCTAAGGCGATCTCCGGCTTGGTCTGGAACGTTATCCCTGGCGGCACGCCCGCCGCCACACACCGCGCGGGATCATCCGTCCAACTCTTGGGCAGATACAACTGCCCGGCCACGGGGGCGGCTATCTCGCCATCGGTTACCGCCACGCCCACACTGACCTGGCAGTTGGCCCGCTTACCCACCGCCCCACAATATTGATGCGCCACACCAACCGAATGCTTGCCCTGCTTGAGCCATCCAGTCTCATCAACGATCCACGCGGTCAACGGTTCCAGCACCGGCACCACTTCCTGCCGGATGGTTCGCCAGATGATCTGATCATCCCACGGGCTGTCCGCGATGAACTGCTGGAGTTTCTGGCTGTCCGTACCCAGCCGCGCCGCCATCGGCTCGATCGACTTACGCTCCCCCGGAATCAGCAGGCCCTGCACGTACAGCGTAGCGCCCTCACGACGCTCACTGCGGCCCATGCCCGAAACCAAGGGTTCGAGAAACTCCGGAAATTCCTCGACGCTACGCTTCCAATGCTTTTGATTCCATTCCATGGCACCATTATGACATCGAAACTTTGCTTGTCAATATTTAACATAGTAATACTAAAAGGGGATGGGGTTTCCCGGTACACTGCCCGGATGTATTGCCACACCCGCCTTCCGGGAAGGCTTTTCTGGGAATTGCCATTATGCGGCATTATATTTATCATACGGAGATGAAAAAGTGGTACAAAAAAAGGGCTGCGTTAAAGTGCCACCTGAAGCGGTATGCAAGAGGTTGGTTTGAACCATTGGAGTTGTTAACTCAGGATTGGCAATTCCGTAGAATTGCATGGAAGAAAACTTTGATGCTATGAAATACGGTCATTTTTCGCGGGCGTAATTCAGCGGTAGAATGCCAGCTTCCCAAGCTGGACGTCGTGGGTTCGAATCCCATCGCCCGCTTTAACTGTGAACTTCATGTTGGCGAAGGTGTGTTGGCCGCCGTCGGCTCAATCGGAATAATTAAACTGAATGTGGCACCTTTTCCGACATCGCTGACCAGTTCAATGGTGGCGTGCAGCATCGTTGCCAATTCCTGGCTGATGGTCAAGCCCAGACCGGTGCCACCGTGGCGACGGGTGACCGATGCGTCCAATTGATTCCGATCTTGAATTTTTCAAAAATTGTCGCGTGGTTTTCCGGCGCAATACCCGGGCCGGTGTCGGTGACCGCAACTTTTATCCGGTTGCCGTCCAACGCGATAATGCCGATATTGACGCGACCGTCCGGGGGTGTAAACTTAATCGCGTTGGAAAGAAAATTGTAGAGAATTTGCTGAAATCTCGCCGGGTCCGTGGTAATCAGGGGAATAGGCGATTGAACCGAAAGCGACAGTTCAATATTTTTCTTCTGGGCCAGGGGACGCATGAAATTCACCAGTGATTCGCAGACATCCGGTACGTTGATGCGTTCCATGCGCAAAACAAATTTCCCCGCCTCAATTTTTGCCAGATCCAGCAGATCGTTGATTAATTCCAGCAGTTGCCGGGCGCTGGTAAGAATATTATCCGTATAACGTGACCAGCGTGGGTCTTCCGCCGATGGCTTGGCGGTGGAAAGCAGTTCCGCAAAACCAATGATCGCATTGAGCGGCGTGCGCAATTCATGGCTGATATTGGTGAGGAACTCCGATTTTATCTTATTGGCCTGAAACAGATCGGTATTGGACTGGGCCAGTTCACCAACCCGGGTATCCAAACTTCTATTGGTGGCCTCCAACTGGTCCTGCGAGGCTTTGAGCGTACTGAGCATGGTGTTAAAGGTGTCAGATAGCTGTTCAAACTCGTCACCGGTGGAAATGGCGGAGCGAATATCCAAGTCTCCCCGTGCCACTTTCTCCGCGGTATTCCGCAATACCCTTACCGGTTGAAGAATCAGGCGCGTGGTGATCAGGTAAAATACCACGATCGCCAGCGTTCCCCCGATCAAACCCGATACCACAATGACCACCCGGTTCAGCAGCAACTGGTTGAGATCCGGAGTAATGGGTATGGAAACGTCAACTATCGCAACCAGGGGCGGCGGTGCAGTCGGCAGGACAGGTTTCACCTCGGCCGGTGCGCCGGTGGCCGACGGCTTGTTATCGCGGACGGATAGGATCTTGCTTTTCGGGTAGACCCAGGTCCGCCACTTGGCGTGGCATCGCAGACAACTCACCGACGCCCGAACGGCGGCCGCATATTGATAGATCGGATGATGGGCGATAGCCTGGGATAATTCTCCGTACTGGCTTTGGTGATGATGCCGGAGAAAGTATTTGATGGCCGCCGCGTCAAACGCGGAAGTGGTCGGCGGAGATTTTCCGGGCTGCAGCAGCGGCAGTATCCGGGGCGGTGGATAGTGCATCCTCCGCAAATGCGCCACGCTCCAACGTTTCGTCGCGTTTTGAATGTTGCTGGCCGATGTGCCTTGAACATGGATCTGACGCAATGTCATATCCGCTGCCATGCGGGCTTCATATACCGGCTCGCGGCTGGTGAGTTGTTCCATGCGCTGCCACGGCACGGCTAAAGCTCCGGCGATGATCACCAGTACGGCGAATCCGAAGAGCAACTGGCATTTGGCGGCCAGTGAAATAGTAAGCTCTTTTTTTGCCATGCCGACGGTTCTTTTCAATAAACTGTTACGTCATCGCATGTGTGCTTTAGCCGCATCCATGCGTTTGCCACTCCAATCACGCGGTGCCGGAGGACGTGCAAAGATCCACTGCTTTGCGGTAATGCAGGCGTACTGCGGCATAGTATCCGACAATGGCACCGGCCAAACCAGCGGAGGCGTAATAAATCGGCAAGGTTCGGACCAGAAACAAACCGGCGTGGCCCGGATAGGGTTGAGGAAAATAATTGGCCAGCAGTCCGCCGACCGCCGCAATACACGGCGGCGTAATCCAAATGGCCCAGAGATCCGCCTGAGGCGCTGCGAGGGCGCTGATAAATGCCCCGGCGGCAAAAGCCACACCGCAGGCAAAAATCGCCTGGCCGGGCTGCTGCGATTTCAGCAGCAGAAAAAGTACCAAAACGGCGATGATAGCTGTTGTGGCAAAGGCCAGCAGATTCTGCCCGATCCGTTCGGCGAGACGTCGTGGCTTGCAGGGGGGATCAAAGATAAGAATCTTCGCACATGATGGGTAGGCGGCATCTGGTAAGACAGTGCCGGGCGCGGGTGATTGAACTGGCCATGGCAAGCCCAGATAAATCGGCCAATTGCGCGAACCAATGAGTTCATAGATAACACGGGAAATTATCTCACCAAACAATATATAAAAAATCCAGAAGACGTTCTGCAACGCCACTGTACGATACGCGCGTTGCAGATGGCCATGGTCCACCGCCAGCAGTAACGTAATGGACCCCCAGTGGCACGCCAGAAACACCAACCCTACAGACGCAATAAAAAGCCCGGCGTGCGGAGCGTCCGGCCAGGTCAGCAGTGTCCCGATGACGATGGCGACAAGCAAGCCGCCCAGCATTGCCAATTCGGCCATCAAGGATACCGCCGGACCAGCCGCCAGTGCACGGGTGCCATCCATATTGGGAGAAGGAATGACTTTCCCCGCCAGCCAGAGAAAAAATATCCCCACAATAATGCAGCCCGCCACATAGCGCGCCTGCCGCAGAAATCCAAAAAGCACCTGATGTCGCAACGGAAAGGCCTCTATGGCCTGCGGCTGCACACCCTGGATCGTGTCATTTGTCACAAATCAACTCCTCAATTACACGGCCTGGCCTTGTTATGGCCGCAGGCGTTGTATTGCATATTATGTATGGCAATAGAATACGACGCCATTGATTTCAAATAAAATTCCGCCATTTACTAAAAGCCAGGATTCAATGTCCGGTGCCATGGTATTATGATTGGAGCGGGCAAGCTGTTGATCCAGCACAATAGACCCATTATCCAGCCGGCCTCGACGGTCCATCTGGTTGATCAAAAACAAGTGCATAATATCGGGGTTTGGCCCGACCGGTCCCTGCGCCACGGCAACAATATCCGGATCACCTATTTGCGCCGAGGTTAAGGGCGGGCGGGTCTGCATGACAAATTCAGCTTTCCATGCAATATCCCCGGTGCGCGTGAATATCGCCATGATATTACGCGGTGTGAGCATTACCAGAGTGTTGTGAGTCAATGCCGTTTGCATCCATATAAGACCGCTGGAACTAAGCCCCGCGTGCAGTCCCGGTTGATTCCACCGTATGGCCCCGCTGGCGGTATCCAGACAGACCATGCCTGTGGCTGTGGGCATGATCAGGCCATCCACACTCAGGCTTGCCGCCGTGGGAAAAGAATCATGAAGATCATTGCGGCTCCATATCGGAGCCGACCGGCTTAGACCCGGATCAAACATGGCGGCACCATGCAGGCCGCACAGCAGCAACTGTCCCGCGGGATCAGGCCGCAGCCAATAAAAATGATTGGTTGCATGCGTCGGCAAGTCGCCGGCGACGCGGCCAGTCCGTCGACTGATCAGAACAATGCTCTTTATGGGCAGACCCATTGCGGCGGCAATGTAGCGGGGGGTTTGTCGTAACAGGGAGATGGTGCCATATTTGCCCAAAGTAGCAGGGCGCTTCCATGCCGGTTTCCCGTCAGCCGGGTTATATAACATCAGATTACTTTGGCGGGCCACCAAAAGCCCTCTGGGAAGAATCTTAATAATGTGATAGCTCGTAGCACCCAGTGCGCGCTGCATGGCGTCGATGCGCCACTGTGCCGCGAAGTGTGGCGACACCGCATTATAACCGGGAATCCCGCCGTTCATCACGACGCCATTTTGCATGATCATTATCTGCTGCATTCCCGGCAGCACAATGTTGCGCAGTTGGCTAATAGCGGCATGCCGTAACGACGTGGAAGCCATCTGCTTTGTCCAAGCCAGCAGGCCGGTGCGCGTGTTCAGGGCCAGGATCCGATCTTTGGTGGCCAGAATCGTGAGATTTTTCCAGTAACCCACCAGCAAGGCCCGATGCACCCCGGC
>JAJYGE010000315.1 GCA_021785155.1 Planctomycetota bacterium | reverse complement strand
ATCGCATGAAAATAAGAAAAATGGAACGCAACTTACAATTTGACAGGAAGCATGGAATCGCTTCGCACTTGACGGCCACCGTTATCGCTATACCATCACTTTTTAAAATTCGCTGGGCAAGCGCCGAGTATTGGCGGATAACTTCGCCAACAGCGGGAGAAATTGGCAGGCCGGAGTATAATGGATCATTCCGTTCGACATAACGAACGCCCGAGAGAATTAAAATGGTATCATGCGTCCGCCATCCTATATGGTGATTGGGGCACGAGCCGGTTTTACGTTCTAGGTCTGGCGTTCTTTTATTCGCTTTATCAGAGCTTCTGGTATGTTTTAGCCGTTGGGGTGCTGGTAGCGCTGGTGGGCGGGGCATATATCATTATCTGCCGCTGTTTTCCGGATGGCGGCGGTGTCTACTCTTCGGCCAAACATTTAAGTCGACAGTTGGCGGTTATCGGGGCGCTGCTGCTGTGTGCGGATTTTATTGTCACAGCAGCAATGTCCGCTTACGACGGGATGCAATATATCGGCGTGCCCAATGACGGCCCACTGGTGCCTATTTGTAGCATTGGCGCCATTATTCTCATTGGTATTTTAAATTATTTTGGACTCAGGAAAGTGGGCGTTCTAGCCCTGATAGCAGCGCTGTCCACATTTGTGTTGACGCTGGTTATAACCGTATTCAGCGTGCCACATCTGGCTACCGGTTGGCACCGAATCATGACGCAAGGACGGCTCACCGGGAATTTTGGGGATCAATGGGTGGCCCTGGTTAATGTTGTTCTGGCGCTTTCAGGCGTGGAAGCGGTGGCGAACATGACCGGTGTAATGGTTCTTCCCGTCAAGAAGACTGCGCGCAAGACGATTTTACCCGTGCTGGTGGAAGTGGTGGTTTTAAACGCGATATTGGCGGTGGGAATGTGCGCTTTAAGCCCGAACCCAAACAAGCCGCATGAGAAGTTCACCACACCAGCAGTGGTTCTGCATCATCAGGTACATGTATTCAAGGCCCGCCATCCAGACTGGAAAACCCATCCGCAAATGGCTGGACAGGTCCGCCGAATGGATACCCACTACGATCGTGAAAATGAGATACAAAATGAAGTTTTACGTGTAATGGCTAGCGATTTTGTCGGCCGCCCTTTCGGCTGGATTTGCGGCATTGTCTTTGGCCTGCTGCTGATTTCTGCGGTAAATACCGCCGTCGGTGCCATGATGAGTATTCAGTATACGATGTCCCGGGATAATGAGTTGCCCCGTTTTTTATCCCGGCTCAATGTGTTTGGCGTACCGTGGCTGGCGTTGATCCCCGCGGTGATTGTCCCTGTTCTGATTTTGAGTATTTTTCACGACCTAAGCACCCTGGGTGATTTATACGCTATCGGCGTGGTGGGTGCTATTACGATTAATCTTTCAAGTGCGGCTATTAACCGGGAACTCAAATTGCAACCCTGGGAGCGGCTCTATCTGGGGGCGGTTGGATTGATTATGGCCGCCATTGAGTTGACGCTGGCGTTTCAGAAACATGAGGCTCTGATTTTTGCTTTAAGTGTTCTGGCCAGTGGTTTGCTTGCGCGGTTTTACACGAAACAATATCCCGTTCTGAGTCTTAAAGCACGCTGGCGCGTTCTCGCCGGAAGCACTGCATTGGCTGTGGCAATCAGTCTGGCCATGTTGAAGCTGGCTTTCATATTTTTGCACCACCACCCCGTTTATGCCGGATGGTTATTTGCGGCGTCCGCGATTTTTCTGGTCTTGGCTGGCACCGCCATTTACCAGTTACGCGGCCTGACACCCCAATTAAGAGCATCGGCTGCGGCAATGCGCGAGGCGCAGTCTTCACTTGATCAACTGGCTTTTGGCACGCCGGGCAAAGAATTGGAAATGTCCATGCCCAAGGTGCTTGTTGCCACGCGCGGCTCACCAAGGCTGCTGGAATTTGCAGCGCAGTACGCCAAACAATCTGGCGCAATTCTTTTTGTTATTTTTGTTCGACAATTGAACCTCGCCTTTGCCGCTGATAGTGATGGTCCGACCCTGGAAGAAGACCCCGACGCCATTGCCACATTCCGCAAAGCGCAGGATGTATGCACCAAGGCGGAAGTACCTCTGGTGCCCATTTATGCCGTTTCTCCGGATGTGGCATATACGATTCTTGATTTTGCGGCGACCTATTCGGTCAACGCCCTGCTGATGGGTGTATCACGTCGTGGCACGATGCTCCGGGCTTTACATGGCGACACGCTTACGGCTGTGGCCGATCAGTTGCCACAGGATATTCCGTTGTTGATTCACGCGTAATGCGTTATTACCGCACAACTTGGAAATCACCCGTTTAGGAAGGTTATTCTTTTTTTTATTTTAAGGCTGTTAAACTCATGAATGTAAATATCAAACCAGATTGGCATTCCAATCCATTGGCGGCGCTGCCCGAACACATCCGTGGATTAATTTTTGATTGCGACGGAACACTCGTTGACACCATGCCCATGCACTACCGGGCGTGGCAAACCGCGCTGGGTGAAGCCGGGATTCCACTAACTGAAGATGAATTTTACAGCCTTGCCGGCATGCCGACATTGAAAATAGCGCAATCGCTGGCCCAGACCCACAAATCCCATGTTTCCGGGGAGCAGATTACACATCGTAAGGAAGAGGCATATATTCAGAGCATCCCGGATATTGAGCTTATTCCCGCAGTCGTTGCCATTGCCCAGCGCGAAAATGGCCGTCGGCATCTTGCCGTGGCCAGTGGCGGCATCCATCGCATTGTGGATCAGCAACTGAGGGCTGCGGGGTTGATGGATTTATTTTCCATCGTTATCTGCGCTGATGATGTCGAGCATGGCAAACCGGCACCGGATTCATTTCTTGTCGCAGCTTTACGTATGGGACTCAAACCCGAAGAATGTGCCGTCTATGAAGATGGCGATCTCGGATTTCAGGCTGCGGCTGCGGCTGGCATGAGTTGCGTGGATGTGAGGCCATGGTATGGACTTCATTAGCCCCCTATTACTCAATGCACATCCACCGGTTTGCTGCGATGTTTGGGTATTTTTAGGAAAAAGATAAATGGAATGCAGCATAATACCAGCAGCGCCATCAGACGAAAATTAAATATATACGCCATGACACCAGCTTGTTGGCCGACGGTCTGATAAATCAATGCAAGTGCCTGCTGATGGGCCGTAACCAGTGGCGCGTGCAGGGAAAACATGCCCTGAAATTTATGCAGTTGTGCATTGAATACAGGATTGAGCTTTGAAGTATGGGACACCAGCATATTCTGGCTAATCTGACTTTCGCGACTAAGCAAAGCGGTGGTAATTGAGATACCGAACGCCCCGCCGATATTCCGCATCAAGTTGTAAATGCTCGTGGCATTGCCCATCTGATCGTTCCGCAACGTGCCCACGGCCGTCGTCGTCAGCGGAATAAACAGCATGCTCGTGGCAAAGCCGTTGATAATAATGGGCCACGTGACGCTGAATTCCCCTATTTGAGTGTCTACATGTCCCAGTAAAAAACTGGAATAGGCCAGGGCAACTAGCGCGCTGATCATCAAAAAGCGGTTATCAATCAGGTTTGTCAATCGACCAATAAGCAATATTCCCACCACAGATCCCAATCCGCGCGGACTTACGGCCAAGCCGCTGTCCAGAGCCGAATACCCCATTAAGGTTTGGAGAAACAGCGGTAACAGCGCTGTGGTGGCATAGAGCACAATTCCAACAATAAATATCAGAATTGTACCAATCAGCAGGTTGTGATTTTTTAACACCCGCAAATCAACCAGTGGCGCGTCACTGGTCAATTCCCATACAATAAACGCCAGAAAGCCCAGTACCGCAATCGCCGCGAACCAACGCACCCACACCGCACCAAACCAGTCCGCATCCTGGCCTTTGTCCAGCATGATCTGCAGTGCCGCAATCCAAATCGAAAGCAGGATAAATCCAACCATATCCAGTTTGGTTTTTACGGCATGACGGATGTAAGGCGGATCCTCTACATAGGTTTGCACCATTAGAAATGCCACAATTGCAACCGGAATATTAATATAAAACACCCATCTCCAGGAAAACGAATCGGTGATCCACCCCCCCAGCGTGGGGCCAATGACCGGAGCACAAATCACGCCAAAGGTATAAAACGCCATTGCCTGCCCGCGCTTTTCCGTTGGGAAGCTTTCCAGCAAAATCGCCTGCGCGCTGGGCTGCAATGCCCCCCCACCAGCCCCTTGAATAACCAATGCGAAAATCAGGAAAGGGAAATTGGGCGCCGCACCGGCCATTACCGATGCCACCGCAAAAATCATGATGCAGGTTAAGAGAAACCGTTTACGCCCGAATGTTCGGCTTAGCCAGCCCGCAGCCGTTAACACCACGGCGTTCGAGATCAGATAACTGGTAAGCACCCATGTTGCGTCATCCGGAGTAATGGACATGCTTCCGGCGATGTGCGGCAAAGCCACGTTGGCAATGGAGGTATCCAGCACCTCCATAAACGTGCCCAACATAACTGAGACCGCGATCATCCATGGATTGGCCTGAGGCTTCCACATGGCGTGGTCTTGCGATAATGCGCTGCTCACAGCTGCACTCCCGCAGTTTTTTCTGCCTTCATCCTGCCCCGGATCTTTTTGACACCGTCGTTAACACCTGCGTGCCTCTGCGCTGCGGCACTTTGTCGCCACAATTCTGAATTCGCCATCATCGCCTTGCCGGCAACCAGTAATTGGCTCCGCATGGATGCTGGCAACCCTTGAGAAAACTCCTGTATCTTCCGATAGTAATCCGGCATTACCGCCTTCATCGTGCCCCGGCCCTTGTCGGTAAGTAGAATAACGCTGCTTCGCCGATCGCCGGCCGCCGGTTCCCTGCGAATTAATCCAGTACGAATGAGTCCCCGAATTAATTCGGTCATGGTTGGCCGCGATACGCCGCAATATCGCGCCAGCTCCGCGGCACACATGCTATCGTGCTTCTGATGTCGCAAAATCATGAGAATCGCGATACGCCCACGCGATAGGCCATGCCGGGCGAGATGGGCCTCCACCACGGCGATCATATCATTAACCAGCCGTAACAGCAGAATGTAGAGTTCCACAGCTTCAATATCCGCCTGCGGATAGTCTTTGGCCATTGCTCTTAGCGTCTGATGTTTAGGCAGGTCCTTAAGATAAATAATCTGCGAACTCATGGCCCACATTGTAAGGCACCTAACAATAATTGTCCAGAGGAATCACTTTTGTGCCGTTGCCGAGGTCGTACATCCAAATGGCCCCATACTCGCTTGGAACCGGGTTTTTACGGTGAAATTACACTTCAGGCGGGATTGGCTGCGAGTTTGTATATAACAAACCGGACCATCGTATTGACCGTAAATACGTCACGGAATTTACTGATATCCGGATCCTGCTCAAACGCGGTCATATCCGCCACGGCAAACGGCATGCGTTTCTTAAGTTCTTCCAACCCCTTGGCTGTGAGTTTGCCATTGCTGACCAATTCCGGATTCGTCAGGAACGATTCAATGCTCATATCACCGGGTTGGATTTTGATCCCAAATGCTTTTTCCAACTGGAATTGAATATCCAGATAATCGATCGATTCCGCACCGAGATCCTGCGTGAGTTTGGAATCCGGTTTAACATCATCACTGTCCACCGCCAGAGCGGAAGTCAGCACATCACGAACTTTGGCAAATACTTCTTCTTCTGTCATCGGCATTGTATACCCCCGTTATCCTTCTGTAAGAACCACGTATGAAAAAAATCACGATCCGCTGTTGCTGCCAATCCGGGGCAACAAGCCTGAAATATATCAAGCGGCTGTGGCTCGCTGAAGTTGCTGCCACTGTCGCCGTAATTGCTCTATCATAACACCATCGAGACCACCAAGCTCGGCATGAGTGTCCGCAAGATTTTTATGCGCCAGCTCAAGAT
>JAJYGE010000499.1 GCA_021785155.1 Planctomycetota bacterium | reverse complement strand
TATTTATTTTGCCGCCGGAACCAGTGGGTTGGGAAATCTGAAAAACGCACCCTCCATTCTGGCCCAGGCCCGCCGCCGCTACGGCGCTTCACGGGTTGCCGCCGGCGGAAGCTGGGGCAATTTTCTCAAACCGATCAACCGGGATTTAAATTTCGCCCGGGTTTATGGCCCGGCCAGCAATATCGTTGGATATGTGGCCATGCGGAGATGGAGTTTGCCGGCGGCGCAGAACGTATATGAATGGGATAGTTTTTTTGCGGCGTTACAGGGTGCTCTGGCCCATCCGCATCGCAGCCGACAGACGATTCGTCTGGCGTTCAAAACGTTGCAACTGCCGGACGGAATGCTGCAAAATTACAACGGAACAAATTTTGGCGGAACACCCAACCGGGCCCAGCCGCCCATCGCGGCGATGTGTGTATGGAAGCTTAATCAACGTGATCCTGATATTGCTTTTCTGCGGCGGATTTACCCGCGGTTGGTGAAGTGGCACAATTGGTGGTTCGCCACCAATCCCGTCACCGGGCTGCCTTTTCGTGACGCCGATAAAGATGGCCTGCTGACCTACAGCAACGGCCCCGAAAGTGGTATGGACGACAGCCCGATGTATGACAATGCGCGCCTTGATCCCAGAACGCATACCATGGAACTCGAAGACGTCGGACTGAACAGTTTATGGGCCGCGGACGCCGGATATCTGGCGCGCATCGCGCAGGCGCTGGGAAAGCCCATGGCGGCAGCGCATTTTTTGCATCAGAAAGAAGTGATGATCCGTCGCATCAACCGTTTCCTGTGGAATCCCAAGGCAGGTATCTACGAAAACCGCTTTTTCAGGCCGCAGGCGGCGGACGAGCCGGTTAACTTCCGCGCGTATAGTGTGGCCCCCGGCAAGCCCGGAATTGAAGGTCGATATTACCAGGGAACGAATTTTAATCACCTGGTATTGACCCGTGTGGACCGGGCTGTGGATTTCAACTGGTTTTCCTTTCCGCCTTCGCCCGCCTTCGGCGGGCAAATGGTATCTCCACCCATGACCGTGCGCTGGCAAGGATTCCTTACTCCGCGCCAGACCGGAAACTACCGCCTGGTGCTTAACCTGACTTACCCCTTTGCATTGACATCTCCGCCTGGCTTTCTGCCATCCGTGGCGGGTGCCAGGCTATGGGTCAAGGGAAAACTGCTGATTAACCATTGGAAAGCGCAGCCGGTCACCCGTTATGTCGGCGCGGTTATTCACCTTCGGGCGGGTCATGCCTATCCGATCAAACTGGAATACCGCCGCCAACGCGGCGGGGCCATGGTGCAGTTGCGCTGGCAGCGGGCTGGCGCACGTAAACGTATTTTCTCCACGCAGCTTTCCCCCACGAATTTTTATCCGATGATCATTGGGGCACCCACGCCGGCGATGGCCGCGAAAATGATCGCCATTTTGCGCAATCGGCATAAATTCTGGGGGCGTTATATAATTCCCACCATTCCGCGCGACAACCCGGTATTTCCACAACAGAATTACTGGCGCGGGAAAATCTGGCCGTCCTCCAATTATCTCGCCTTTCAGGGGCTGAAGCGTTACGCTTCAACCAAGGTGCTTAATCGTGTTGCGGCTAAAAACGTGGCGCTGTTCATGCGGAACTGGCGTATCTCCCACACTTGGAATGAAAACTGCCTTGCCACCGGGCAAGGCTCGGGCCATCCGCATTGCACCTGGGGAACGCTGTTTTGCCTGATTGGATTGGAGGATATTTGCGACATCCGGCCCAATGGCACAATCGCCCTCAACGGAACGCTTCATCTGACGCAATGGATCCACCATGTCCCCATGGCCGGCCATGATTATGATCTCCGCGTCAGACCCGGACGCACGGTTCTCTTACGCCATGGGAAAATCATTCTGGAGGCAAAAAACAAGCTGGTCGTAGTGCCACCAGGAATGGGGCTGAAATAACGTAACCGTAACTCGGAGCATGGCTCACAAAAATGATAAAACCCATGCCGTAAAGTTAGTATCAACGATGGCCGCTTGTAGTATGTATGCGCCGCCGGTACCGTGGTGCCAGCAGTGCCAAGCCGAGGGCCGCAGTCAACAGCAACGCGCAAGACGGTTCGGGTGCGGCGACAAAATTATAAGCCAGCGCATAGGTTTCCGCGTTGGAAACCATGGTGCCGCCGGGTTTTAACACTTCCAAATCGTAAGCGCCCGCGGTTAGGCCATTGAGGTAAAGCTGCTGCACATTATCGATATTGCTGTTGCTTTGGCCCACGACCGTTCCGGCGGAATTCACCAGTGCCAAATACAGATTGTTGATACTCGTGGCACTGGCATCGAGATTCCAGGCCAACGTGGCCGTGAGGGTGTAGGTCGTCCGGACAGATCCAGCGAGATTGAACATATAGTGCTGGGAAACATTGGTGCCTGACGAGTTGCTGATGCTGGCCAAGTTCCACCCTTCCTGTCCCGGTTCATAGGTGGTGGCGGCGGCGCTGTCAAAGGAAAAACTCGGCGCAACGCCGGCGGTGTACGCGGCACTCGCGCTGCCATTGAAATTATGCTCGCCGCCGGCGAGATTTTGATAAGAATTCAGCGCATTGACAACGCCGGCTCCGTAGCGCGGATCCAGCGGGGTGGAGGTAACGTTCGATGGGGCCAAGTAGGTCAGGGTTTGCGTTTGGGAAGTGCCGGTACCGCTGAGAACACGGGTGTAATTGTTGGTCCACCCCTGCGGTTTGACCGCACCATTGAGCAGAAGGGCCTTGATGGCGCGCATGTCAGTGGCATTGCCGGCGGTGCCGGTGCCCCCGACGTTGTCCATGGCGGCCTGGGTCAGCAGGGCCGCTACACCGGAAACAATCGGCGTGGTAAAACTGGTATCCATATAGGGGGTTGGCGCGGTGATATCCGGCTTGGAACGGCCACCCGGCGTAGGGCCGACCCAGGTCGCGGGCGCTCCGGATGCGGGACTGAATACGCCGTTGGTCTCCGTTCCGTTGTAGTCCGCCACCGCAATGCCGTTGTACATGGTGGCCGGCGGGCTGATCTTGCTGGGGCCGTTCGGGGTGCCATTGCCAATGGCGTTGATAAATAGCATATTGAATTTTGCCGCGCACTGATCCAAGCCTTGCACATAACTACCGTCGGACACCGTGCCGGGGTTGGCGACCCAACTGTCGTTGACGATCAGCGGGGTACTGGTGGGGGCCGCAGGCTCTCCACCATTGGGGTAGTAATAATAGGGCAGAATAAACGGGGTGTATTGGGGGCCGCCGTTGTAATAATTAAGGGCTACGCTCGCGTCGACGCTGTAGATATGGGACACGCCCCACGCCACGCCGGTATGCGTATTATCATAAGTGTACGTTTCGTTATTACCGTAAAAAAGGCCTGCCACCATGTCGGCATGGTTGGACTCCAGGCCGCTCACGAAGGTCGTGGTATTGGTACCGCTATAGCTGAGATAGGAAAAATTCGCGGCCGGCTGATTAACACTGGCCGGATTGACCTCAAACTCATCCCCCTCAACGTTATAGTTCCACCCCTGAGAGGCTTCCGGCTGCATCACATCCACACCGGAACCGTTGATGGTGGGAGCGATGCTGATAAGTTGCGGCAGTCCGATTTCGTTGTAATATACACTGTAGGGGTTCTTGTAGCCATTGGCCCGCACGGACGCGGTAGAACATACCGCCGCCAGCATCAGCGCCGGTGCCGTCCATATCGGCAGCCGCCGGGCGCGGCGGCAGTCGGCAAAAATTTCGGTGCCGACGGCGGGACTATAACCCGGTATACTTTTAAGATCGTGCATAACAGTTCTCCTGCTGTAAGCGTTACCAAACTTTACACGGACTTCTTCGCATCCCCACGGCGTGTTTTCCCTCCGCGGCGGTACCTGTCGGTCCGTCGGCGACATGCCATTTCATGCGCCTGATTCAATAATAGTTCCCGCCGGTGGAGGTACAATAGTATTTCGCGCAATATCACCGTGGTTTTGCGTCAGGATCACTTCCGCCAGTTCCAGCAACTGCTGCACCGATGGAGGATTTACACGCTGCGGGAACGCTGGCGCCAGTCGCTGGGAGTAACGCCGGTCTCGCGGCGAAAAATAACACAGAGCCGATCGGCATTGGAAAATCCGCTCAGTTGCGCTATCCGGGGCATTTTCGCTGAAGTTTGTTCCAGCAGCGTCTTAGCCCGTGCCACACGGACACGCCATATCTCCTTTTGCGGCGTGCGATGAAAAGTGCGTTTGAAACCCACCTCAAGCTTGCGGCGCGAAATCATCACCTTTCTGTAAACGTCCTCCACCGTTATGGGCATGGCGGCATTTTCCCGGATGAAGCGCGCGGCCTCGGCGATGTCGGGATCATCCACGCTCACCACGTCGGTGGAATGGCGCGGTACTACCGCTATCGGCGGTACCAGGGTCGCCGTGGTGTCAGGTGTCGCACCCGCCATCAGATCGGAGAGTTGCGCCGCCGCGAGGTAGCCTATCCGGCGGGGATTCAATTCGATGCTCGTGAGGAAAGGGGACAGCATCTCGCACAGAGCCGTTTGATTATCCACCCCCAGCAAAGCGATGTCCTCGGGAATTCTCAGGCCCAGACGTTCGCAGGTAAAGACGATATGACGGGCCCATAAATCCGAACAAGCCATAACGGCGGCAGGGCGGCGCAATGTCTTGAGCCAGGCGGCCAGTGGGTTGGTTTCCCATTCCTGGTGGAGTTTTCCCCATGGAATATCACCACGCAGCAGTACGGAACATGCCTGATCTGAACCGGCCAGCGTTTCAACGAAGCCCTGCTTGCGAAGGCGCGAAAAAGCCATATCACCTCCATAATAGGCGAAATTCTGAAAGCCTTGATGCTGGAAGTATTCAGCGGCCAATTTTCCGACGGCATAGTCATCGGACGCAACTTCCGGATGGCCGGAATTTTTCGGTTCGCTCAACGCCAGCACCACCGGTACGCGCAAGGCCCCGGCGAAACGCAGTTGCCGCTGCCATTCCAGCGACGGGTATCCATAGAGATCGCTGATGATCAGGCCATGCAAATGCAGCTTGCGCAAGTCGGCCAGATCGGGGTTAACATCACCGAGGCTGGTCACATATACTTTCCAGCGCGGATGAAGCGCCAGATAGTCGGCGATACCGCGCAGAATGAACTGGTGCCAGGAAAAATTGACTTCCAACAGCAGGGCCACGCGTGGAGGTTCACCGGCCACAATCTTTTGCCGGGTGACGGGTGTCGGACCCACTTTTTTTTTCACAATATCCTTGACCTCCACCGGTACTCCTTGAATAGACGGTTTGCTCTTGCCCCAAGTGTCGTCGTTTCAATTCTGTACGCTCCAGCCACCACCCATTAAGTTAATTAAGCAAACGTATTATACCGCGCCATGGTTGTCGTCAAGTCGGCGGACCGAAGGGCGACCGCGAGGGTGTGCCCGATTTTGCCGGGATCTGTAAAAGGCATCATAAACCGGCGGTTTGGGCCCGGACGTAACGGCCGTGGGTTTCCATCCCGATAGCGATCGACTGCGCGCATGATCACGTTTACTTTCAGTCCCGGCGCGGGGCCTGTCGATTTAATCAGCACGGCATTGCTATGCCCCCCGGATATCCCCAGCGTCCCGGCATCGGCATCGCCCCGGCACCACGGTTACATTTCCGCCACCGCCCGGCGTGATTCATATTTGCGGAATTTTTGAATTTAGTAGTGCACTCATGTTCATTACTGCAATTATTATAGTATATTTCTCCCTGTCGTTTGCTGGAGACGTTACATCATGAGCCGCTGGAACCAAGCCTCTCTCAATCGCGAACAGGTCGTCTTATTCTCGCCCACCTTGGATACACCCTCCGTGCGCCGGTGGCGATTGAAGAGTTTGCTAACCCGGCGCAACGGACCAGTTGGAGACGCGAAAAAGCAATGACCGTCTTTTCGCTATTTAGCGCCACGCATCC
>JAJYGE010000333.1 GCA_021785155.1 Planctomycetota bacterium | reverse complement strand
ACGGCAACGCCTCCCGTTTCAACCGCCGGTTTTAAGAGTCTTGCCATGTTTGAACTTCCTTGATATATTGCTGGCATGATGACCCGGAGGCGTTAACATTCAGGCGAAAAGAGGCTTGGATGGAAAGAACGGGAATATGTTCCGTACGGCATCATGGGCCGAAGAGAGATATAAATAAATGCCTGTAAATATGTTACATGCATATAAATGAACCGGTCGCGGGCGTAGCTCAGTGGTAGAGCGTCACGTTGCCAACGTGAATGTCGAGGGTTCAAATCCCTTCGCCCGCTTTTTATGTTCCCAATTGCCGGGCGGCGGAGAGAAACTGTTCGTAATTCATACGCATTTCACGCATTGAGTCGCCGCCAAATTTTTCCACCATGGATCGGGCAATCTCAAAAGCTATGACGTTTTCCACCACCACCGCCGCCGCCGGGACCGCACAAACGTCGCTGCGTTCATAATCAGCCTTGCCCGGCTCCTTATTATTCAGATCAACGCTCGGCATCACCTTCTTCAGCAGAGTGCTGATGGGTTTCATGGCCGCCCGCACCACGACCGGCTGTCCGTTGGTCATTCCTCCCTCCAGGCCGCCGGCATTGTTGGTGGGCCGCTTAAAGCCCAGCATGGGAGTATGACGCAATTCCAGATCATATTCAATTGGGTCATGCACCTCCGAGCCGGGCAATTCCGCCGCCTTGAAACCCATACCGATCTCCACGCCTTTAATGGCCTGGATACCCATGACCTCGGCCGCAATCCGGCTATCAAGCTTCCAATCCCATTGGGCGCAACTGCCCAAACCGATCGGGCAGCCCAGCACGCGGGTTTCAACGATGCCGCCGAGCGTGTCACCTGTAATTTTTGCCGTCTTTATTTGCTCTATCATCGCCGCCGTGGCTGCGGTATCCGGACAATACACGTCGCTGGCGGTAATCTGCCGGCGCAAGTCCGCAACCGCCGTATGGGCGGGAACAGCAGCTTTTGCGGAACCGATTTGCACCACAAACCCGATAACTTCAATGCCAAATTGCCGTAACAGGCAGCGTGCAATGGCACCGACCGCCACACGGTTGGCGGTTTCCCGGGCACTGGCGCGTTCCAACGTCTCCCGGCAATCGGTAGTCAGCCACTTGGTGGCCCCGGCTAAATCCGCATGGCCGGGCCGTGGCTTGACCAAGGCCGGCGCATCGTCCAGTCGGCTGTCTTTATTGGGAATTTCCACCACCAATGGCGATCCGATGGTTTGGCCCCGGCGAAATCCCGTACGGAAATTAACCGCATCGGTCTCAATGCGCTGCCGCCCGCCACGGCCATAGCCACCCTGTCTGCGGCGCAATTCGTTGTTAATAAACGCAATATCCAGCTCCAGCCCGGCCGGCAGCCCTTCAATGATGCTCACCAGAGCCGGTCCGTGTGATTCACCCGCCGTACGATAAGTCAATGTTGCCATAACTTGGGAATTGTAACGCGAATCCGCATCGACGGCTATTGGGTGCTGTAGTTTTATTACTGTTAAACGGGCACACCGGTTAAGCGGGGGAATGCACTGGAAACTTTTCCGGCCGCGCCTTAACATGCGTTATTGGAGAATTGATGAATAGGGATTGTCATACATGGCTGATATTGGTATCACACAAGTTGGTTTAATGGGTCTGGCGGTAATGGGGAAAAATCTGGCCCTGAATATTGCCGATCATGGTTTTAATATTGCGGTGTTTAATAGAACCACGGCGGTGACCCAGGAATTTATCCGGGAGAATCCCGCCACGCCGGGAAAACTCGTGGGTTGTGATACTGTGAAGGATTTTGTTTTAGCAATAAAACAACCACGCGTGATTATTATTCTCGTAAAAGCCGGCGCTGCGGTGGATGCGGTCACACAGCAGTTGATTGATGCGGGCGTGGATAAAAATGATATTGTCATTGATGCGGGTAACAGCCTGTGGACAGATACGATTCGGCGGGAAAAGCAGTATGCCGAGAAGCTCAAGTTCTTCGGGTCCGGCGTATCCGGCGGCGAACTTGGCGCACGCTTTGGCCCCTCATTGATGCCCGGCGGCGATCCGCAATCCTGGCAACACCTCAAACCGATCTGGGAAGCCATCGCGGCCAAAGTTGATCCGGCCACCGGCAAGCCGATTCCCGGCGCCCAACCGGGTAAACCGGTTACCGGCGGTGTGCCGTGTACTGCGTACCTCGGCCCTGACGGAGCGGGACATTACGTTAAAATGGTGCATAACGGCATTGAGTACGTGGATATGCAACTGATCAGCGAGGCGTATTTTCTGCTGCGGAATCTGCTGGACCTCACGCCGCCGGAACTGGCGGATATTTTCCGCCAATGGAATCTGACCGAACTGGATTCATACCTGATTGAAATTACCGCCGATGTGCTGCAACAGCGCGACCCGGCCAAGCCGCGAAAATACCTGGTGGACAGCATATTAGATGCGGCAGGCCAGAAGGGCACGGGCAAATGGACCTCCACCAGCGCATTGGATATGGGTGTACCGGCCAATTCCATAGCTGAGGCGGTTTTTGCCCGGTGTATGAGCGCATTGAAAGAAGAGCGTGTCGCCGCATCGAAAAAACTTCGCGGCCCCAAGGTGGGCAATACAAAGCATGGCAGGAAAATGATTGAAGCGATTCGGCAGGCGCTGTATTGCTCGAAGATTTGTGCCTATGCCCAGGGCTTCCAGTTGATGTTCCAGGCCCAGCGGGAATATCACTGGAAATTTGATTTTGGCACCATCGCCAGCATCTGGCGGGGCGGTTGCATTATCCGGGCGGGATTTCTCCAGAAAATCACCGATGCGTATACCCGCGATCCGGAACTGGTAAATCTGCTGATGGATCCCTATTTCCGCAAGCAGATTCAAACTGGTCAAGCGCAGTGGCGGGCCGTGGTTTCACTGGCGGCTCAAGACGGAATTGCCGCCCCCGCATTTATGTCCGCATTGGCCTATTATGATTCGTATCGCACTGCGGTGCTGCCGGCCAGCCTGATTCAAGCCCAAAGAGATTATTTTGGTGCCCACACCTATGAGCGTGTGGATCAGCCGCGCGGAAAGTTCTTCCATGTGGATTGGCCGCACGCAAAACGCCCGCAGATTGGGGCATAGGCTTATGGCCGTTGGGGGCAATGTATTGCCAGTTGCGATGGCTTTAGAAGATTATATGTGAAGTTTAATTATAGTGTATCGGAGTATCCTTATGTCTCAATTTGCGAATCGGCGGTATCAACGGCGCGATGTGGTGAAGCTGGCGGCTTCATCCGCTATCATAGCGGCGATGAGTACGGTCATGGATGATTCCTCTGCTCAGGCGGCATCGAGCGATAAAATCGTTCGGGTGGAAGATCTGGATTTAGGCCAGATGGTACAGGGATGGGGGAATCCGACCAAAGATAAAAGTGTCGGTGGTAATACGTTGACCGTGGGGGGCAAGAGTTATCAACATGGTATTGGAACGCACGCGGCAAGTATATTCCGTATCAACCTCAAAAAGGCGGCGGAACGCTTTACCGCTAAAGTGGGCCTGGATGATGAGGCCACCAGGCAGGGTGCGGTCATATTTGAAGTTATGGTGGATGGCAAAATCAAAGCTCGTACACCGGTGATGCGCGTGGGAGATGCCGCCCGTGAAATCAGTGTGAATTTACGCGGGGCCAGGGAAATGACATTGCTGGTGGAACCGGGTGTCGCCGGCATTGATTTTGATCATGCGGATTGGCTTGATCCGGTGATAACACTGGCGGCGGATGCAACCGCGCGCCCCGTTGCTCTGCCCCCTTATCCGGGAGCCAATGATTATCCCGAAATCGCCAGTGGCGATCCGGAGACCCCGGAATTTCACGGCCCGCGCGTGTTCGGTGCCACGCCGGGGCATGATTTTCTCTTTAAGGTGCCTTACACCGGCCAAGCGCCCGTGACCCTCACGGCCAGCGGATTGCCGGATGGTTTGTCCATGGACGGTCAAGGTCTGATCACGGGAAAAATCAATCAGGCCGGGGAATATAAGGTCAGGCTTACAGCAAAAAACAGCCTTGGCACGGCCCAGCGCACGCTGCGGCTTGTGGCGGGTGAGCACAAACTGGCTCTGACACCACAAATGGGATGGAACTCCTGGAACGCTTATGGCATGAACAATGATGCCAAACGCACGCGCGCCGCCGCGGACGCCATGGTCAACAGCGGCCTGGCCGCCAAAGGCTTTATGTATATCAACATTGATGACGGCTGGCAGAATGGCCGCACCGCCGATGGCGAAATAAAAACCACGGAAAAATTTGGCGATATGAAAGCGATTGCGGATTACGTCCACAGCCACGGCCTGCGATTCGGGGTGTATTCCTCGCCCGGCCCGACAACCTGCGGCGGACATACCGGCAGCTACGGCCATGAAGTGCAGGACGCCGACACATACGCCCGATGGGGTGTGGATTATCTCAAATACGACTGGTGCAGCTACGGAAACATAGCGCCGCCGCACCCTGATCTTGAACAATTCATCAAACCCTATAAGGTCATGGGCGAGGCGTTGCGTAAATCCGGACGCGACATATTCTTCAGCTTATGCCAATATGGTATGGGCCACGTTTGGACATGGGGCGGTAAACCGCCGGTCTGGGGCAACAGCTACCGCATCAGCGGTGATATCAATGACTCATGGGGATCCATGATCAGTAACGGCTTTAACAGCGACGGAATGCTTTTTCCGTTCGCCGGGCCGGGGCATTGGAATGATCCGGATATGCTGGTGGTGGGCTATGGGTATTTTGAGGATGGCCCGTTGCATTGGACCAAACTCACGCCGCATGAACAGCTTACGCATATTACCCTGTGGTGCATGTTGGCGGCACCGTTGCTGCTGGGATGCGATCTGGAAAAACTCAATAAATTCACCACGGATCTGATGACCAACACGGAGGTGTTGGCGGTCAATCAGGATGAATTGGGCGTGCAGGCGCAACGTGTGGATCGACAGGGAACCCTTGAAGTGTGGGCGCGTCCGTTGTGGGATGGCACGGTTGCCGTAGCGGTGTTTAATCTGGGTCTGGCTCCCAAAACCGTTACGATTCCGGCATGGGATATGCTGGATCCGGTGTTGCGGCGCGGCGCAAAGCCGTTGCGGGGGAAACAACATGTGCGGGATTTATGGAAACGCAAGGGACTTGGGAAAAAGGCGTCTTTCAGTGCGGAAATTCCGCTGCATGGTGCGATGATGTTCAAAGTTGGTACACCCGATGTAGCCGATGATTAACGACAAAAAGTAAATTCGCGCATAGCGCATTGTCGAGGTGCCGGCTTGAATGACTTGATCCCGTGATCCCGCCGGTACAGGAAACGAACCAAGGAGTGCCGGTTATGATGCAGCGCAGAGATGTAATGAAAGCGGGTTTGGCGGTGGCCGCTTCCGCCACGCTGGCGAATGTGACCGCCCCGGTGAAGGGACAATCCATTGCTCTGACCGCCGCGATCGCGGCAATAGGCCCGCGCCGGCGTGAACTGCTGGATGCCAACTGGCGATTTCAAGCGCTTGCCGCCAAAGCCACCGATCATGCTGTTGACTCCATGGCGGCAGCTCTTCCGCAGGCATCCGCGCATTTTAATGATGACTCATGGCGCGTGGTGCAATTGCCGCATGATTATATTGTGGAAGGCAAATACAGCCCCAAGGCGAGTAAAAGCCATGGCTTTTTGCCGGTGTATCCCGCCTGGTATCGCCGGCATTTTTCGCTGGGCGCATCCGAGCGTGGAAAAGCCGTCTGGCTGGATTTTGAAGGGGTATATCGTGATGCGCATGTGTACCTCAACGGAAAATTTCTAGGGCGACATCAGGGGGGCTATACGCCGTTTCGCTTTGATATTTCCAAATCCGCAAATTTCGGCGGCGATAATGTCCTGGCGGTGTATGTTGATCCAACGGAATTTGAAGGCTGGTGGTATGAAGGTGGTGGAGATCG
>JAJYGE010000014.1 GCA_021785155.1 Planctomycetota bacterium | reverse complement strand
GGTAATCCAACAGCTCGCGGCGGGCAGCTTGCGCGCCGTGGTGCAGGATTCCACACGCATCTCTCAGGCTCCAAAATTATTCAAAGATATGGCATGGGTTGACTTTTCACAGTCCGCCCGTTTGGTTTCCTGCCGCATTCGCGGATTGTCCCCCTGGCCCGGCTGCATGGCAGATGTGTTGACGCCCGACGGAGTCAATCGTGTCAAAGTGTCGCTGCTGAAATGCCGCGAGATTTCCCACACCGGAATGGCCGCCGAACCGGGCCTGGTGTTGCCGGAATTGCACATTGCATGTGGACAAGGCGCAATTGAACTGCTGGCCATTCAGCCGGTCGGCAAACGCATAATGGACATGCGTTCCTTTGCCAATGGCTATGGCATAAAGCCCCAATGGTGCCTGCAAAGCCGCCAACCTGCGCCGGAAGATAGATTCTGATTCGAATTACCCGCCCCCCGCTGAAAATGAAAAATAAAAATAGCTCATGATGTTGAATCAGTGGACGAAAAATGCCGCTGCCAATATACTACGTGGCTCAAATTGCCATGGGTCATGGGCGTTGGTTGTCACGAGGCCGGGCGATTCATTGAGCAGTAAGCTAGATTAGGAGTTTTGGCGTGGCCAAGCACAAAACACACAAGGGCATTAAAAAGCGGGTTAAAATTACCGGGACCGGAAAGGTCAAATTCCATAAGCATAACAAGGGGCATCTGCAAAGCGGCAAGTCCGGAAATCGGCGGCGACGTTTGCGCGGCACCACCAGTTTGACCGGCCCTTTTGCGGACAAGATGATTACACTGCTGGGCCCGGCCGGACGGTAAAGCGTTACCAGACGGTCCGGACTTTGGGTTCAGGACCGTGGTGACGATTGGTTTACAGATGAAATACCAGAATAATTTATTGAGGAATTCACCATGCCACGAGTAAGAGTCGGTGCCGCCCGGAAACAGCGGCATAAACGTTTGTTGAAGCGCGCCAAAGGTTTTGTCGGCGGACGCAGCAAACTTTATAAAACAGCTCACGAAACACTGTTGCGGGCCGGTGCCAACCGGTTCAGCGGGCGCAAAGAAAAGAAACGCGATTATCGCGCCCTGTGGATCACCCGCCTTACCGCTGCGGCGCGGAGCCGGGGGTTACGATACAGTCAGTTGATTTCCGGCCTTTCAAAGGCCAATATTGAACTGAATCGTAAGAGCTTAAGCGAAATTGCCATTGCGGATCCGGCAGCATTTGACGCGATTGTGGCCAAGGCGCGTGAAGCATTGGATCTTAAGGCGGCCTGAAGCCCGAAACATGCGGGCAGTTGTTTGGGAACGGCAATCCGGCTATTGATTGCCGTTTTGGCCACAGCTTTTCGGCAAAGTGTCGATATATCGGGCCCGGAGTGATTCAACGTGAACCTTGATGAATTACTGGCGGCGGCTCAAAAGGAAATATCCACGCTGGCATCCGCCGATCAGTTGGAGGCCTTTCGCATCAAATATTTGGGCAGCAAAGGCATTCTCAAATCCGCCAGCGATCATCTTAAAACCCTTCCTAACGCTCAAAAACGCGATTACGGCGCCAAACTTAATAACGCCAAGCAGACCATTCAAAGCGGTTACGACGCAGCAAAAGACCGCCTGAGCCGCGGGGCGGAAATCAGTGAAGTGCTGGTGGACATTACTGAGCCTGGTCGGCTGGCGTTTGCGAATTATCACCCCGGTTCGCTGCATATTATTCATCAGACAATTGACGCATTAACCGATTTGTTCGGACGCCTGGGCTTTTCCATCGCGGAAGGCCCGGAATTGGAAGATGAATTCCATAATTTTGAAGCGCTCAATGTCCCCCGGCATCATCCGGCGCGCGATCCACTGGATAATTTTTATATACAGCGGCCAGCCGGAGCCGCGCCGTTTATGCTCCGCTCACAAACCAGTTCCGTGCAAATACGGGTTTTGGAAACACACAAACCACCGGTGCGAATTGTCGCCCCCGGTCGGGTCTATCGTCCCGATACCGTGGATGCCACACATTCGTTCATGTTTCATCAAATTGAGGGCCTGGTGGTGGATGAACATATCACCATGATTGACCTGAAAACATGTATTGATCAATTTGCCAAGGCATTTTTCGGGGCGGATGTGGAAACGCGTTTCCGTCCCAGCTTTTTTCCATTCACCGAACCCAGTGCGGAATTTGATGTACGCTTTCATTATGCCGATGGCAGCTCCAAATGGGTTGAACTCGGCGGCTGCGGCATGGTTGATCCTAACGTGCTGGAAACCGTGCGTGTGGATCCGGAAAAATACACCGGGTTTGCGTTCGGACTGGGCGTGGAACGCATCGCCATGCGCAAACATGGTATTGAAGATATTCGTATGTTATTTGAAAATGACGTGCGGTTCCTCAGGCAGTTCTGACAGCGCCGCTCCCAATT
The DNA here is from genome assembly GCA_021785155.1 of Planctomycetota bacterium. Next base: position 3,578 of record JAJYGE010000014.1, on the reverse strand, counting down.
GTCCCCCGCGTGGCACGGCAGTCGCCTCTGCGGGTAACTGGTGTGGAACCGCTTCGCCGGTTCAGGCGGAAGCGCACGGAAGTCAAGTTACATACTGATAATGCCGGAGACGGAAAGGTGCCCGAGCGTAGACTGATGAATAAACCCCGGTACATATCGGGAGTTTCATTACCACCGCTCTTTCTTTGGGATGCCTGGTGTTCCGTCATGCCTGCGAACGGACAAATGGGCGTGACAGAGCACGAACATTGACAATCCGGCTTTTTCCGGCAACACGGAGGTTGCCTTAGTTCAGATGAACGACTTTCGGTCACCATTGGCGAGAGATACATTGGACTATTCCCCGACAGATCATCCGCATCCGACACGATGGTTGCGTACAGATCCCATGGTCATTCCGGCGGGATTGTTGATCGGCGGAATTATTATCGGGCGCTATACGAGTTTGTCGCTTGCCCATGTTTGGATGGCCGCCATCGTCTTTTTTCTTACCGCACAGCTTCTGTTTCTGGCAATATTCTTTCGCAATGCCAGAGCGTTCCATAATTCTCCAGCGCGCGGCCATACGCTTAACTTGACAAAATCGTTGCCACAACCTCAATACCGTGACCATCCAACGTCACGGCATATCGCCGGTGCGCTTCTGGCGGCCACGATCGTGCTCATTGGGGTAGCGCGTTGGCAGATCAATCAACACCGGCTGGCGGAAAATAACATTACTCAGGCCGCCCCGGCCTACGGACGCAGATTCATTACCGCAAGAATGCTGATCATTTCCGAACCGGAGTTTCATCCTGTTCCGCCACGCGGTATTTTATTTTCCGCGGTGGGACCCTCCACCACTTTTTTTGCCCGCGCCACCGCCAGCCGTGTTAATGGCCGCTGGATACATACCACGGGAAACCTTGTCGTGCGTGTGCCGGGCTATTTGCCGGCGCTACGAAACAATCAATACGTTCAACTCACCGGGTGGCTGTCACGGCCCCCGGTGGCGGATAATCCAGGCGGTTTTAATTATCGCCAATACCTCACCGCTTTCCGGGTTTTTGCGGAACTCACGGCATCGCAGGCGGAACAAATCCACGTACTGTCCAGCCGCCAAACGCTCTTCCCGCTGGGTGGATGGCTGGACGCCTGGAGAGCGCACCTGCGTCAGCGACTTATTGCCAATCATCCGCATAAAGCCCGCACCGATGGCTACGCCCTGATCGCTTTGTTATTGGGCTATCGGGATCCCGCCATTCGCCCCCTGGCCAGAGCATTCTCCAGAGCCGGTGCGGCTCATCTCCTGGCCCTTTCCGGCATGCACGTTGTGATTATTGCGGCTGCAATATGGTTGGTGTTAAAGTTCTTCATACGCCGCCCGCGCTACCGCGCGCTGGCCACACTTATTCTTGTCATTATCTATATGTTTATGACGCCTTGCGGACCGCCCGTAGTCCGGGCCGCCATCGGGACCAGCCTGGTGCTGATATCCTGGATGCTAGGCCGGCCAGTACGGGCGTTGAATATTCTGGCTACCACAGCCCTGATTGTCACACTTTGGAGGCCAGAGGAATTATTTCAACCGCCGTTTCAACTTAGCTTCATCGTCACACTGGGACTGATCCTCCTGGCCCATCGCGTGCATCTGGTGCTGTTCCATCCCTGGCTGACACGACAGGGCGACATCGCCCGCGCCATCGGCACCCGCTGGGCGGCATTCAAAGTCTCAGTCGCGGCATGGATTGCCGCCATTATCACGGCTAATCTTGTCGGATCGTTTGTGGCCATGCCGCTGGTGGCATATCACTACAATCAGTTGAATCCACTGGCGGTAATGAACGGGCTGATTCTATTGCCCCTGGTGGCTGCCGCGCTGGTCGCGGGACTTTTTGAAATGGCCGCCGGCTTTGGTTCGCCGGTACTTGGGCACGCCGCGGCCATGATCGCCGGCCCCATCGCCCATGCGCTGGCCTGGACGGTAAAGCATCTTGCGGCCTTACCAGGCAGTGAGATCATGGTGCGATCACCGCCGATCCTGTTCATTGTCCTGTTTTTTGCAGTTCTTCTGGCGTGGATGTTTCGGAGAAATATGCGCCTCGGTCGGAGGGCTATCGCAGGTTCATTCACAATTTGGGCGGTGGGATGCGTCGCTTGGTATACCGTCACCGGCTCCTCCACTGGTGTACATATCTGGGTGCTCAACGTCGGTGGTGGGGACGCCATCGTAATCCACGCCCGACAAACCGTTCTACTGGACGCCGGTTCGCTGGGTTCGCCCGCGCGTCTGTCGCAAACCGTCGATACCGCCTTGCGGAAACTGGGCCTCTGGCATCTGGATCATGCCCTTGTCACGCAGATTGATTCCGCGCACGCCGCGGCGATGCTTAACATTGCAAAACGCCATGGCGGTTTAAGTGCCTGGTGTGATGCGGTGGATTTCCAGACCCCGGTACCGGCCGCACGGCGATTTGTGAAAGTCGCCGCCACTGCGGGATTAGTCCTGCATCCAGCGGAAGTCGTCCCGGCCATACACCTTGGCCGCCACACGCGTGTAACTGTTCTCTGGCCAAAAGATCATCACAACATATCGCACAAATTGCGCGGTCTGATTCTACTGCTGCAGCATCGCTCACAAAGCGTGTTGTTCATCGCGCGCACTGAGGCCGTGCGTTCCGTACTCCAGCAGTTGAACATTGCCAATCCGTTGACCGGCGTGGTGCTTCTGGGTTCGGGTACCATACACCCCCCGCTGGTGCGCTGGCTGGTACAGCAGCATCCGCGTTGGATTATCGCCACCGGGGAAACCCGTGCCGCAAGCGTATCTGATAAATATATTTTATCTCCCACCGGCCTGCGTTTTCTTCAAACCCGCACTATGGGGGCAATCGATATTACCCTGCAACATAAGCAGTCGATTATCCATGCCCAATTCCGGCACCAATAAACGGCGGCAAACAGTGGACTCAACAATCAGGCCGGACTGCATCGGATTGCCCCAGTCGCGGCACCGGAAATATCCCGTTGCAGGGTCAGGCCTCCAGCCATGCCGCCAATAAATCCCGGGCGCTGTGCAGATCATCGCGATGCACCATTTCCGTCACCGTATGAATGTAGCGAGTGGGAATGCTTAACGTTATGGTGCGATAGCCGGTGCGGCTGCGCTGCATGGCACCGGCATCGGTTCCACCGAGCGGCAAAAGCTCCAACTGGCAGGCGATTTTTTCTTTTTTCGCCGCCTGCACAAAACCGTCCACCAGGGATCGGTCGCTGATCGATGCGCCATCCATGACCTTAATGCCCACGCCTCGGCCGGCATGCGTAATGGCCTGCTCGTCAGGAATTCCGGGCGTATCACAGGCCAGCGTCGTGTCCAAAGCTATGGCAATATCCGGTTCCACCCCGAATGTCGCCGGTCCGGCGCCGCGCAGGCCTACTTCCTCCTGCACCGTGAAGACCACGTAGATGTCGTATGCTGATTTTTTCACTCTCTGAAGCGCCCGTACCGCCGTCCAGACCGCCGCCCGATTGTCCATGGCCTGACCACAAACAAAATCCCCGATCTGCGAAAACTCCCGCACCAGTGTTACCGGATC
>JAJYGE010000116.1 GCA_021785155.1 Planctomycetota bacterium | reverse complement strand
CAAGGGCCATGGGCCATAATGCTGTGACCGCTTTTTCTTGACACCCCCGGTGGATGTAGGACACGCCATCCGCCGGGTGCTTTTTTCCGCACAAGCCCGCGTTAAGAACCCACATGCGAAAGCTGTAGGATGCTGGCAAACAATCAGAAAACAGTGCGTCAATGCACCGGCGGAGGATCAGACGCAATGATGATCTTGCAAAGCATGTGTTATCTCACGTGCCTTTTTAAATTTTGACCGGACTTGAAAAAAGAGCCACACCTGCGCGGTGGTATTTACGCGCAGCGAAAGATGCTGTACGATTCCGAGTCTCAAATCATGGTTCGCCGCTGAGCGAACGATGTAGGAGTGACGTGATGAGCCGATGGGCGGCAATATTGTTGTTGGTGGTCGTTTCAATTTCAGCGGCTTTGCGCGCCGGGGCGGCAACAGTGCAGCTGCAAACGGTATCCGCGGCCACACTATCGGCGCGCGGTAATCGTTGGAATGCCGCGATTGCGGGGTTGAGCAATTCAACGTATCAGGCCGTTCGCGCGGATTTATTTGTGCGCCTGGATCGGATGTCCAATATTGAATTTGTGGAGCCCATCTGGCTGCCTGCTCGCAGTGAGGAAGTTATTTCTCTTCCGGTATTCTGCCCATTTCCGCGGCCCGGCAAGAAAGTCACAGATTACACTGCTTGGCTGGCGGGTGCTTCGGGGCATATTATTGCCCGGAACAACGGGGGCATGTTTACTCCCGCAGCCCGCTACGCCACCATGGCCGTGACGGACGATAATGACCAGGCTACCGCTGATCTTGCGGTACAGATGCGCAAGCAAGAGGGCCTTTCGTCGGTTATTGCGTACACCAATGCTTCACACATGCCGTATGTACCCTCTGAATATGATGGCGTGTACGGGATTTTCGCCGCACGCCGACACATGAATCTTGCCGCCCCCCAAATCAATGCCATGCGCCGGTGGCTGGTCTCCGGTGGTCAACTCTGGATTCAGGCCGAGAGGGTCAGTGACAGCTTTGGCCGAGCTTTATTAGGCTCGGATTGGACTATTACCAAGGTGGGACAAACCCGCACCGCGACGCTGCGATTTTCCGGGCCGGGCACTAAAAATTCGGTCCTGCATTTGAAAAAAGCCATTCATGCCGTATATCTGCTGGCTCCAGGATATGAGACGCTGGAAAAAATGAACGCTTGGCCCGTGGTATTAATGCGTCATATCGGTCTGGGCCGGGTGTATATTTGCGCGGTTAATGGGCGCGGGATGCTCAACAAAACACAAAAAGGCGGAGCCGTGCTCTGGCCGATTGTCCGAAATTTCTATGCCGCCAGCGGGTTTCATACGCCGATATCCGTGCTTAAGCACAGTGCCACATCACAAATCGGGTACCGAATTTCCGGGCGAATGATTATCGGCGTGGTTCTGGTGGGGATGACGATTATACTTCTACTGGCCGCCTTTGTGTTGGGGCGCAAAGACAGACTTGAAAGTCTGGCACCAGTTGCGATTGCTTTGGCGATGGTGGCTGGCATTATTCTTATTGTCAATGGAAAATTGAATCGCGGGCGCGTGAAGCTTACACTTTCATCGTATCAAATTGCGTCCGCCTCCCCGAGTCAGCATTTGCTGGCGATAAGCGGTTTTGCATCGATTTTTTCACCCAATGCGCGGGCGGCAGAGTTGACAACGTCGTCCGCGTTTCAACTGAATCCCACAACCAGTTTCGCCAAACAGTCCAATGCCAGCGTAGTAGCACAACCGGACCAGAAATTCCAATGGCAGAATCTTCATTTGCCGTCCGCTGCCACCATTGACATTCCTTTCACCAGCACGCATAAAGACAAGCTTATCAAACCGATCATCGGGATGTTTGGTCCGGCGGGATTGCAGGTTTCCGGGCAGGAATCATTGCTGGCTCATTTACAGGATGCGGCCATTGCGGCACCGCGCGGTGCGTTGGCTTTGGCCCGTGCCGGTGCCGGAAAGCTCCTGGCCGGCACTGCCCAGATTTTGCCCTCCGGACAATTTATTCAATCCTCCTTCTTAACCCGAAGCCAGCAGCGGCATAACACCATTGAATCACGGTTGTTTAATACAGAAGGCCCGGCTGAACCGATGCTGCTTGATTGGCCATCCGCGGCCATGCCGATGGTGCATCTGACGCATAATCCGGTTACGATGAATCAAACGCTGCTGGTTATTCCGCTGGAGATGCAGCGAAGTGCGGTCGGAACGCACGTTGAGATACCATGGCCCTATTTGCCATATCGGCTTGTTCCTGGCCCGGGCCTGCATGCCCCGGCTCCGGTGTACAATACGCGCAACCATCGATGGCTGCAGGACCTTTCATCGCCGGCGCGTATATTTGTGCGCTTTCAGTTGCCCCGACAGGTTCTTCCCGTGAGATTAACCAGCGCCACTTTAACAATTAAACTCAGCTCGCCAGGCCGCCCGGTTTCAGTATTGGTTCGGGAACATGGAAAATGGATTCAAATCGGCGCAGCGATCAACGGTGGGACGATGGTACTTCATCCCACATTGCCGGAACTATCCAGTATTGGCCCGGCTGGTGGATGGCAGTGTGAAATCGTTGTTGGCGGCAATATTGACCCCAACAGCACCTGGCACATGACAACGATCCGTTTAACGGCCGCAGGCACGGTACAATAAGGCCACGCGTAGGAACTTAAGTTCCCTGGAATCAAACAGGAATGATTATGAGTGACGCACCAGTAGTAGAAACAGTGGAATTGACAAAGGTCTATGGCGATTTTACCGCCCTGGATCATCTGAGCATTCGCCTGGAAAAAGGCCAGATACTCGGTTTTATCGGGCCCAATGGTGCCGGGAAAACCACGACGATTAAAATTCTCGTGGGTTTGATCCGTCCCACGAGCGGCAAAGCGTCTATCGGCGGGGTGGATTGCACCGCTGACGCGCGAAAAATTAAACATCTTGTCGGTTACATGCCTGATACATTCGGGTCCTATGACAACATGCGCGTGCGCGAATATCTGGATTTCTTCGGGGCGGCTTTCAAAATTCCCCGCAAACAAAGGCAGGATCGCATCAACGCTTCGCTGGCCATTACCGGTGCTGCGCACATGGCGGATTTATATGTTGAAAGCCTCTCCCACGGAATGAAACAGCGCGTTGCCATCGCCCGAACTCTGTTGCATGACCCTCCCGTGCTGATTCTGGATGAACCGGCCAACGGCCTTGATCCAGCGGCACGCGTGGAAATGCGCGAAATTCTTTTGAATCTGGCGCAAAGAGGTAAGACGCTTATTGTTACCAGTCACATTCTGCCGGAACTGGCGCGGATATGCAATATGGTTGCGATTATGACGCATGGAAAACTTAGAGCGTTCGGCACACTGGATCAGATCATGCAAAATGTCCGGCATCAGCGCATGATCGAAATCCAACTGCTTTCTGAAGACGATGTTGCGCAGGCAGCGGGAATCCTGCGGGATAATCTTGACCAATCAGCCACGGTTACCGAAGCGCCATCTGAAATGATGGTGCGATTCAACACCACCGGCAATGAACAAAGTCTGGCGGTGGCGCTGCAGCGGCTGGTCTCGGCGCAGGTGCGCGTGAGTCAATTCCGTGAAATGCAGCAAGACCTCGAAGATGCTTTTCTGTCTGTCACACAGCAGGACAAAGCGGAAATTGCAGCCGGGGAGGCCAAGTCGTGAACAACCCGATTGTACGTCGTGAACTTATTGGCGCCCTGCGGAAGCCCAACGTGGCCGCTCTGGAAGTTGCGTGGCTGGTGGTACTGGCGGCGGTCATTGTTCTGCGCTGGCCGGCCGGTGGACGGGTGAATCTGGCCGGTACACAGGCGCAGCAGGTATTAAGTCTGCTTTCATGGACTATTTTAGTAGGCGTGATGCTGGTGGCCCCGGCATTTCCAGCGGCATCGGTGGTGGCGGAAAAGGGGACCGGTACTCTGGCGCTTTTGCTGAATTCTCCGCTTTCGCCAGCGGCGATTTATCGTGGCAAACTCATCGGTGCTTTAGGATTGCCGATGATACTTATGCTGCTGACGATTCCCGGCATGACCGCCTGCTTCGCCATGGGCGGTGTGAGCCTGGTGCATCAGGTTTTGCCGTTATATCTGATTTTTATTCTCGTGGCGCTGGAATCAGCGGCTGTGGGGCTGTATGTGAGTATCCGTGCCAATGATGTGGATTCCGCCATACGCCTGACTTATGCGGTCTTATTCGTTCTGGATTTGCTGCTTCTGATTCCGTACCGCCTGGTCGCCAACACGCAGAATCCGACGTTTCTGCTCGTGGGTCGATGGCTGGCATCGTTTTCACCCCTTCCCGCGATGTTGCATGTGCTGGGATCCAATTCCGTTCATGCCGGTAATTCCGTCAATGGCGGGGATTCGGTGATCACACGATTTGTGATCTGCTCACTGGTGCTCAGCGGTGTGTTGGGATTGTTAAGCATTCAACGTCTGGGCCAGTGGCTTTTCGACCGTCCGCGTGCCAGCGGCAAGGTCACGGACGACCGCTCCACCCAAGTTCGGGCGTATCGCCGCATTATGTACCTCTGGTTTTTTGATCCGCAACGCCGCAGCGGACTGATTGGCCCGCTGAGTAATCCTGTCATGGTCAAGGAATTTCGCACCAGCCGATTTGGCCGTTCGCATTGGATGATGCGATTGGTGGGAATCTGCCTGATCGTTTCACTGGGCTTAATGCTGGCCGCCGCTTACGGCTCCATGAATTTCCAGCCCCAGACGCTGGGCGAATTGATGGTCATGTTCCAAGTAACGTTGATTGTGCTAATTACCCCAAGCTTGTCGGCGGGGTTGATTAGCTCGGAATTGCAGAATAAATCGTGGCAATTGCTGCGTGTCACACCGTTAAGTCCGGCCAGCATTGTTCTAGGTAAACTCTTAAGTGTCTGTCGCACACTGCTGCTGTTGCTTTTTGCCACACTGCCGGGTTATGCCGTTATGCTGGTTATTGACAAGGGGCAGGCGGACCGTGTGGTGACCGTGTTGATAACACTGGGGTTGATCGCACTGTTTTGTCTGCTGGTCAGCAGTGCCATCAGCAGTTGGTTCCGTAAAACCGCGCAAGCGACAGCGTTATCATATGCACTGCTGCTGGGGCTTTTCGGCGGTACGCTGGTTTTCTGGGCCGGGCGCGGAACGCTTTTCTCGTTAAGTATGGTGGCGGGAATTCTTCAATTTAATCCACTGGCGGCGGCGTTGGCCACGATCCATGCGCCGGGGTTTACTGATTATAACTTTGTGCTTACCAACTGGTGGTTCATGCTGACGGTAATGTGTGTTGCCGCGATTGTTCTGGTGTTCCGGACCTGGCGTTTGACCCGGCCCGATTAGTTTACGCAAATGGTTGATTCGTGATGTCGATCCGTACTGGTGATGTGTTCATGAAACAAGCTTTGACTGGCTTGCCTAAACATTCCTGCCGCAAAATTCTGCGCGTTCTAGTGCCACTGCTCTTGGGATTAACCACTGCCGGCGCGCATGCGGCTCCGCCAACCAATGGTATTGGTAATCCCATGCTGCATTCTCCGCAATTGCCGCACCTGCATGTGCAAATGACATACAATCCGCAACTTACCAAACTCTGGTATCAGGCATTGCAGCAGAATCTTCCTGAAGTAATCTCCAAAACCTGCACGGCAATTAGCGTAGCGGTCGAAAATAAGGCACCTGATCTCCAAACGCTTATTCCCTTGTTGGAACACATGGCGGCTTCCAAAGCGATGCCCGTGACCGTGAGAACGTCGGTCGCCAAAACGCTGGCTCGGATTGCCGATAAACATACGAAATCTTTTCTGGCTCATTTGGATTCATCCGACCCACACGCGTTTGCACTGGTGCTTGATCCGCTGCTGTCAAAATGGCACAATGCATCCATGCGCAGAGTCTGGCTGGCACGCTTGAAATCGCCGGCTACAGCGCTGCAAATTCAGGCCTCCGCCGCCGAAGCACTCGGTACCGTACAC
>JAJYGE010000524.1 GCA_021785155.1 Planctomycetota bacterium | reverse complement strand
GGTGTTCTGCTTTTGGTGGGGGGAACTACGGTTTAGCATGGATAAATCAGCGGCCAGTATTTATCGGAAATATTGAAACTGTCAATGCCGGTACCTCCGGATAACAGGTACGGTAAATGCTGTGGCTGAAAACAAAATTGACCAGGCCATAACCGGGCGGCCAAGGGACGCGTTGCCCTTGCGCGGGAGGTAAATCAACCCGGTTGCCTAACCGGAATTCCCAGAGACTCCGGGATGCTCTGGGCCCAATGGGGCCAGATCTTTCGTTCTGTGGCCTGAAAGTGTGGATTTCCGGATATAGCCCGGGCGTCCGCCAAGCTCCATACGGCACCGTCCTCATGGAACACTCCGCTAAGCGTACCCTTTTTCCGTTGCACCAGTAACCACGCGGGTTTCAACATCAGACTCCAAAAGAAATTGCCGATGCCGTAATGCTTAATGACCGGTGCCATGGAAACATAATCCGGCTCCCACTCCGTTCCGTAAAGCGGTTTGCTCCCCCACCCGCTGCCGTGCGGGCGCAATCTCTGCCATTCGGTCATCCAGACCGGCTTGCCGAGCATTTTTTGCGGGACAATAATCTGCTGGTGAATCCTTTGCCGGAGCACCTGCGCGGTTGTGGGAAAGTTGCAATGGGTTTGAAGAATATCAATCCCCACATCAAGAAAATAAAGACTTTGTTCGGTAGAATTACCGCCAATGGTCAGTGGCACCGAACCCCGACGCGCAGCCGCATGGCGCATCATCTCTCGGGCAAAAATCATACGCGGGCCGAACCATGGTTCGTTGTCTATCTCTATCGCCAGCAGACGCCGGTCGCTGCCAAAGTGGTGCATGAACCACTCCACGTACTCCAGCGGCCGCTTCCAGAGCCGACGATCCCGCACAATCTGTCCGGATGGAGATTTGATGGCGGACGCGGTCAACGGATTGGTGTCCGCCAGGTTGGTCGGCGTCGGGTCGATCCCGTCACTCTCAAAGAGATCTGGCATGACCTTAATCCCCTGGGCCTCGCATTGGTGCAGAAAATCGTCAAAGCGTGATCGGAGAGCTTCCCGATCCTGCATCCAAAATTCAAAACTCAGCCAGAGCCTAAAAGCATTGATCCGAAGGCTATGGGCGTACTGTACGTCCCGGCGTGTCACTTTGGTATCATAGTCGCGCCATGTCTGATAGCCATTGTATGAACGGGCCGGCGCATACGTGGCTCCATGCGGAGGCAACCCGGCATATCCGCGGCTGGTCCGGACCCGCGATGGCGCTGCCAGGGAACCCTCATCCGAAATTTCAACTGCGGCCTGTGACGCGCCCGCGAGGCCGGCTAGCAGGCCCGTGGCCTGAAGCAGGAAACTGCGGCGACCGTAGAGTCTGCTCATTCTTTCGATATATGGACCTTTCCGGTCTTCCGGGGCGCTGTTTAATAGTTGTGCGGCTTGTAGTCTGCCGCATTGCGATGTCATAAACATACCTCCGTGAAAATTCCGACGCCATCCATATCGCGGCAACTATTGCAACGATTTCCGGACCGCGCCATCCAACGCTGCCTGGCGGTCCAGCACCGACAGAAAAGCGTAGTAATTATCGGCCAAGAAGCCCTCGTAACCATGGGGGGTACCGTTCCACGCCTTCCAGTCTCTACTCCTGCCGTTGTCACCCCAGCCTTGAAAGCCTCCATGATCGTAGGACTTGAGCATCGCGAAAAGTATCCGATCCGCTTCTTTTACCCGGCCCAAATGGTAGAAAGCCGCAAGTGTAAAATAGGACAAACAGCCCGTGGCACCACCATTCTCATAAATTTGGAAACCATTGGAGCCGTGCGTGCTCCAGCCGGCCCGGTGACGGCGAACGACATAGTCCTTATTGGCGACAGGGATCAGATTTCCGGGAAGGCCGAGACCAAAATGTGTATAACCTACCTGTTTCATCTTTGCCAGCAGATGATTCATAATCGCATTGGCCTTGTCCCTGGGCACCAGTCCGTAATCAATGGCAATGCTGTTGACCCAGAGAAAGTAGTAGTCATGCAGTTGGCCGTCCGCGCTGCGGCAGCCAGCCAGAAATCCGGTGGCCGGATCGAAAAAAGTCCTGAAATATACTGCTGTTAATTTATCCGCTGCGGCACGGGTAACTGTTTACCGCTCCGCGGCTCAGGCAGTCAAGCCCAGGAGGAGCCGATCAGAAAATCGGTAAGCAGGCCGGGATTCTTTCCGGCCCAAGCGTTCACGAGAAGCGTCTTGATCGTTTCAAATAGAGGACGGTTCTGTTGACGGGCCGTGCGTAGCACCGACATGAGGATCGCCGTGGCTCTGGCTCCGCGTTCGCTTCGGCTTGCCGCCGGTGATCTTCCGCATCACCACCGCCGGCCGTAACGCCCGTTCCGCCGCGTTGTTGGTCCCGTCTACCGCATCTTCCCACGGGAATACGGTCAGCTCCTTTTCATGTTTCCGCAGCCTTGCTGCCCGCCGCGCCATGGCCGCGACCGACCGTCGGTCGAGCCTGATATACTTCCGCCGGAGCCTGATAACCCAGCGACTGATGCAATCGTTCCTGATTATAGAACTCGAAATAATTCCTCAACCCCATGGCCGCCTCCGCCATCGTTTCATATTCTTGAAGATAGAGGTTTTCATATTTCACCGTCCGCCAGAGACGTTCGATAAAAATATTGTCATACGCACGCCTGCGACCGTCCATGCTGATCTTGATCTGTGCTTGCTCCAAAGCACCTACAAATGCCTCCGACGTAAATTGATACGCTTGTCATGTTGTTTGATAAAATCATTAAACCGCTTGGCCAGATCGCGGTATCGCGCCATGCTGACAGTCTGATTAGCGGCCGCATTGGCGACCAGTTGTTTGCGATATTTTTGCACTTCACCATCCATGGTGAAATCAAGCATGCCACCACTTACCTGAGCGCGCCAGTGCCGTTATTGCGAATATTTGCCGCGGAGCGGTAAACAGTTACGATTCTGGATTGTTCGTCGCCCGGTGCCATATTGATTCGTGATCCGTTAAATCCCGAAACCTTAACCCCCCATTACCGAAGCGCCGCCGCGTTGCAGAATCGGCCACAGGCCTGTCGGCTTAAGTCCGCCGACAGCGGTTTGCTATTTGGTTGGGACATTCCTATTATCGTTTCAGGGGCATTTGTTTCGGCACGGCCGTGGTTCATTAATTATCATTTTGACAGGGAAACATCCTATGAAAAAAATACCAGTAAAAACAAATCCCACACCACACCACGGCACAAGCGTCGCAGCCAAGGTGCATCCCGGCAACGGTACTTTGTCCGCTGAAATGCTGGCACGCGTGGATGGCTATTGGCGGGCGGCTAATTATCTGTGCGTGGGGCAGCTTTATCTCTGGGCCAATCCGCTGCTGCGCGAGCCGCTCAAAGCGGCGCATATCAAACCACGATTTCTGGGCCATTGGGGCACTGATCCGGGGCAAAATTTTATCTACGCCCACCTTAACCGAATCATCAAGGAATATGATCTTAACATGATCTATATTGCGGGGCCTGGCCACGGCGGTCCGGCGCTGGTGGCCAACACCTACCTTGAAGGAACCTACAGCGAGGTCTATCCGAACATCACCCAGGATGAGGCGGGCTTGGCAAAGTTGTTTCGACAGTTCTCATTTCCTGGCGGAATTTCCAGCCATGTCGGACCGGCCACGCCGGGATCCATCCATGAGGGCGGCGAATTAGGTTATTCTATCGCGCACGCATTTGGGGGGGTGTTCGATAATCCTGATCTGATCGCCGCCTGTGTGGTTGGAGATGGTGAAGCGGAAACCGGTCCACTGGCCGCCAGTTGGCATTCTAATAAGTTTCTCAATGCTAAAACCGACGGCGCGGTTCTGCCGATTTTGCATCTCAATGGCTACAAAATATCGAACCCCACCATACTGGCACGTATTAGCCCGGAGGATTTGGAAAAACTGCTGCTAGGTTACGGATGGAAGCCCTATTTTGTGGAAGGTAGTGATCCGGCCACCATGCACCAGTTGATGGCGGCCGCGCTGGACCGGGCAATCGCGGAAATTAAGCAGATTCAAAAACAGGCGCGGGAGCAGGGCCATACAGAACTGCCACGCTGGCCAATGATTGTGTTGCGGTCGCCCAAGGGGTGGACGGGGCTAAAAGAAGTGGATGGAAAACAGATAGAGGGTACGTTTCGCGCCCATGAGATTCCGATGTCCGGCGTGATCGAGAATCCACAACATTTGGCGTTGCTGGAAGCGTGGATGAAAAGCTATCGGCCGGAGGAATTATTTGATAAATCCGGCAAACTTAAAGCGGAAATTGCAGCCTTGGCTCCAGAGGGCCAGCGCCGCATGGGAGCGAATCCCAACACCAATGGTGGCTTGCTGCTGCGCGACTTACGTATGCCCAATTTCCGCGATTACGCCGTCAAGGTCGAATTTCCCGGTGCGGTTGACGCTGCGGATGCCTATGTGCTTGGAGGTTTTCTGCGGGATATCATCAAGGTGAACGCGGATCAACGCAATTTTCGGATTTTCGGTCCGGATGAAACGGCCTCGGATCGATTAACCAGTGTGTTTGATGTCACGAATCGGCAGTGGGAAGCTGGTATGGTTAAAAACGATGAGTGGCTGGCCCGCGATGGCCGCGTGATGGAGGTGCTTAGCGAGCATTTGTGTGAAGGCTGGCTGGAAGGCTATCTGTTGACGGGGCGGCACGGTTTGTTGAACAGTTATGAGGCGTTCATACATGTTGTTGACTCCATGTTTAATCAACACGCCAAGTGGCTGGAAGTGACATCGGATCTGCCATGGCGGAGGAACATTGCTTCGCTGAATTATCTTTTGGAATCTCATGTATGGCGACAGATACATGATGGGTTCACCCATCAGGATCCGGGATTTATAGACGTGGTGATGAACAAAAAAGCGAAGATTGTTCGCGTTTATCTGCCGCCGGACGCGAACTGCCTGCTCTCGGTCATGGACCATTGCCTGCGCAGCCGACATTACGTGAATGTGGTGGTAGCGGGAAAACTCCCTGCTCCGCAATGGCTTTCCATGGATCAGGCGGTGCGGCATTGCACCGCGGGTGTCGGCATCTGGGAGTGGGCCAGTAATGATAAAGGTGGTGATCCGGATGTGGTCATGGCCTGCGCCGGTGATGTACCGACATTGGAAACGCTGGCGGCCGTTTCAATTCTACGGCAAACACTGCCGGAGTTGAAAATTCGCGTGGTCAACGTAGTGGATCTTTTGAAATTGGAGCCGCCGCTGGAGCATCCGCACGGCTTGACCGATGCTGATTTTGACGTGCTCTTTACCCATGATAAGCCGGTGATTTTTGCCTATCACGGTTATCCGTGGTTGATCCATCGACTGACCTACCGCCGCACCAATCACAACAATATCCATGTCCGGGGTTACAAGGAGATGGGAACCGTTACCACACCGTTTGATATAACCGTACTGAATCAGATGGATCGTTTTGATCTGGCCCAGGACGTCATTGACCGCCTGCCACAGTTGGGGGCGAAAGCCGCCTATTTCAAGCAGGCCCTGCGTGATAAGCTCCTGGAACACTATGCGTATATCCGTGTGCACGGCGTGGATATGCCGGAAGTGGAAAATTGGCGTTGGGCCGTGCCTGCGAAATAAATTTGCACGGACGCCCGGCTAATTGACTTGGCAGATGTTTGTTATTCATTGGAGATTTTTATGGCAACCACTAAATCTGTTGATTTATTGACTATTGGTGCCGGGGGTGGCGGCTATCCGGCGGCTTTCCGGCTGGCGCGGGCCGGGCGGCAGGCGGTCATGGTGGACACCAAGGGCGTGATGAGCGGCAATTGTCTGGCGGAAGGATGTGTGCCCTCCAAGGCGGTACGGGAAATGGCCATACATCTCAAACGGCATCAGCGATTTCAGAACTATGGAATTCGCGGTCCCGCGATTGCGGATTATGCGGGTATTGTAGCGCATAAGGATGAAGTGCAGAATATTCGTTATATCCAACATTCCCAAGAACTCGC
>JAJYGE010000579.1 GCA_021785155.1 Planctomycetota bacterium | reverse complement strand
TTTGGCCGTGCGGAAGAGATCGCGCACCCGCGAAGCACCTACGCCGACAAACATTTCAACAAAATCAGAACCACTGATGGAGAAGAAGGGGGCTTCAGCTTCACCGGCAATGGCTTTGGCCAGCAGTGTTTTTCCCACTCCCGGCGGCCCTACGAGTAATACTCCGCGCGGAATCCTGCCGCCCAGCCGCTGAAATTTCTTGGGATTTTTGAGAAAATCGACAATTTCCGCCAACTCTTCTTTAGCTTCATCAATGCCCGCCACATCGTTGAATGTAACGTTTGTATGTTCCTTGGACATCATGCGGTGTCTTGACCGGCCGAAACTGCCCAACATGCCCATACCGCCGCCGCTGGCGCGAAATTGCCGGGATACCAGGAAATAGATAAAGGCGAACAGCACAATGAACGGTAGATAGTCAACCAAGAAGATATTTAGAAAGTCATTGGACTGCTTATAATTGAAATTCGGCACCGCATTTTGATGCGCCTGGGCCTCCATGATGGCCCAACCGTTTCCGTCCAGTGCGGTACGTGGAATGTTGGTCGTTTCACTCAACGAACTATTGGCCGGAGATCCCGGAGCAATTTGCTTAAGTTTAAAGTTGATCTGTCCGTCACTGTAGACGACCAGCGACTTGACGTTTTTGTGCCGCAGAGCACTATAAAATATGCCCGAATCAACTTTTTGAGCGCCACCATGCTGCTGCATGAGTATCAGCAGAAAAATCACGCCACAAAGCACTACCAGCCAGCCGAGCATGCTGCGGCTGAAACGGAAGTTATTGTTGTCTCGTCCGGGTCGGTTATTGTTTGATCCACCCGAGCCACCGTCACGATGGGAGCCTTTGGATGGGTCTTGCTGCGAGTCCGCCATGAAATACCTCTTTTACGGGGCGTCGAGTGAAATTATTCCACCCATCTGCACGCCATACCAAGACATTATAGTCGGCAATGGCTTGAAAATGAATACCACACGAAAAAATAATCGGGGGTTGTTCACAGGTTTCCAATTGGCCGCGGAGCCGGGGTTGTCATGATATGCACCGGTCAGGTTTCATGCTTTCCCAGTAACAACGTTCGATTGAGCACACACTGTTAATTCCCTTGGCATTTCCGTCGATTGGGGGTTCATACTGAACGGTTTATTGACATTACGGTCATCCAAAGTTGATCAACCAGCCGCTAACGCCAATTCTGGTTCCGCCGCGCCGGGATGGCCCCTTTGGGCTTGAATCCGGCATAAGGTCTGTAACAGATTCAGCGTTTTTCGATCAAGGTCAAGCATCATTGAGCTGGAAACGGCCCCCGATTCTTCCAGTAATCCATTGGCCTTGGAAACAGCACGACGCCATGATTGGTCCTGTTTTCTTGCTTTATCCTTCAAACCTGACGAAGCACCATGCGCATTTAATACGGCTTCAAGCGCCTTGTGTTGATCGGATGTTGTGCTACCAGGCTCGCGGTTCGCCAGCGTCATATTACCGGAGGCTGCCACCGAATATCCTGTTTCTTTCAGCGGCTTACCTGCGCGCAGGTCTGCCAACATTCGTAAATACGGCACCATTGCGGGCATGGCCTTGTCCAGCATCGGATAATTTGCCGCTTTCGTCCAAAGCAGTGGGGCCTGCCATTGGGTTAACCAGGTAACCAATTCCGGTGCCGGCAAGGGCTTGGTGATGGCATACCCCTGCGCCATGGTTGCCAGTCCACTGGACAGAAGAACCAAGCCCAGTTCCGGGCTTTCCACACCCTCGGCCACCAGTTCTCTATGAGTAATTCGACAAAATTCAGATAGCGACGTGATGATCGCTTGATTTTCATAGCGTGTCCACAATCCGCGGACAAACCGCTGGTCTATTTTTACCGCGAAACATTCAATACGCTCGAGATGTACCAAGGATGAGGCACCCGTGCCGAAATCATCGAGTAAAATTGGTAGGCCGAGCTTGCGGGCACCGGCCAGAAAATGATCCACATCGTTAAGATCACGTTCCGCGGCACTTTCTAGAATTTCAAGGTGCAGCTTGCCGCGGGCTTCCGGGAATTGCGTTAAAAGGCCTTCGAGGAATGCCAGGCTCTTTTGGTCGCGCAGAAATATCGGAGCGAGATTCACCGACACAGGTACGGCCAGCGGCGTATCATGCCATTGCTTTATTTGCGCGCAGGCCTGTTGCAGGACACGCCGATCAAAGGTTAAAAGATGGTGGGTGCCTTCGATGGCTGAAAGGAATTCCGCTGGATTAAGAATTTTACCGTCCTGTTGTACCCTGGAGAGCGCCTCCATGCCGCGCAGTTTCCCTGTCCGCAAATCCACCAGTGGTTGATAGTACAGTAAAGGATCATGATCTTTTAGATATCCGACAACAAATTCCCGCACCTCCTCCTTACGTCGCATTTCAGCTTCCATAGCATGGTTGAAGAATCTATATCCGTCCTTGCCGGCCGCCTTGGCTTCGTACAGCGCAATATCCGCATGACGCATCAGGTCCGGAGCGCTTGAATCATCCATTGGAAAAAGAGTCATACCCAGACTGCCGCTGATCCCGGTATGTGTCTGTCCGCCTATAACAAAAGGTCGGTGAATCTCGGCCAGCAGGCGATCTATGATTGGAAGCACCACCGAATCGCAGTCCAATCCGGGCAGAATAATCAGAAACTCGTCACCGCCGAGACGAGCCAGCGTATCGCTCTCCCGGATGCACGGTTTAAGACGCTCCGCGACGGTCTGCAACAGTGCATCACCCGCGGCGTGACCATATATATCATTGATTTTTTTAAATCCATCCAAATCCAGAATTCCCACGGCCATGAGACGTTGGCGACGTCGCGCATCGGCCGCTCCCTGTGTCAGACGATCCATCGCCAATTCACGATTGGGCAGGCCTGTGAGCATATCATGTGTGGCCTGATGCGAGACATGACGCTGTTCATCGCGTCGCCTGAGACCGAATGCAATATCTTCCGCAAAACGGGTTAACAAATCGCGCTCACGCGGCCCGAACGCCATGCAATGATCTTCATACAAAACCAGCACCGCTTCAACGCGACCGGCGATACGTACCGGAACCGCCGCCAGGGATTGTAAACCGTGTTTGGTTGCCGCTGCCCGCCACGGCGCCATCCGTGTGTCGGTAATAAAATCATTAACAATAACCAATTCGCCGCGCCGCCATGCTTCCGCCGCCGGGCTGCGGCCTGTTTCATCTCTGCGATCGGCGGAAATTGGTGCCTGTCCCTGTGATTCTGCCACATAATCCACCGCTCGACCGGCGTACGCCATAGGCTCAATGAGATCACCTCTTCGTACGCCCACCCAGGCCAGAGGAAATCCTGCCTGCTGCGTGGCTGCCGTGCAAAATGCCGCGAAGAATCCCTCATGGCCGCCAATAACCGCACGTTGTACCGCTGCCAGCGCATCGTATAGTCGGGTCATGCGTTTGGACTGCTTTTTGGCTTCACCGCTTTCTAAAGCCATGGCCAAAATTTGCGCCAACATGCGAAGTCCCTGGCGCTGCCACCCGATGGGGGGCATCGGTGGTTCTTGATTCCATTCCAAGGCCAAGACCCCGTGGTTGGCGGAGTCGCGTTCATAAAGCGGCGTGTACCAGATTGAACGCGTGCCTGCGGCCATGAGTTCAGGCAGTGCATCAGGCTCCGCCGCGTAATCTCGGATAAAGGTATCACGGTTCTTGATGGCAATGCGGGTTGAAATGGCTGGCTGCATTGGCAATCGGATATGAATAAGCTTACCTTGCGAGGTTTCGGGCAGACCATAAAAATGTGTATAGCGCCACCACCCGTCGGCATCCATTGTCGCCAGCGCCGCCCCGCGTGCCCGGACCGTCCAAGCCGCCAATTCCAAGGCAGATTGGATCAGAGGTTCCGTCTGCCGAGGTAAACGGCGGAATTTCTTCCAAAATTTTGAATATGTTAATGGTTCATCCAGCATTTTTACCGCCGCAAGCCAATCCATAAACCGCAACGTGGCTATGTAAAGTTATCGGCTTAAACCGCGGAAAATTTCAATATTTCGACGATTTGTCACCTCTCGTGTCGTTAACGTCCGAGAATCGCGGCGAAATATATCCCCGGCAGAATTCGGGGCGGCATTGGGGTGCCGAAGCGGAAAATAGCCACCGTAACAACCACTTAGATATCCAAGGATGAAGCGTCATATAACATTGGGGCGTGTTGGACTGGCCAAACAATCATTTGCCGGGACGACATGGGCAGCGGTGGGTGAATCTAAAAGTCATGTATATCCTATGGTCGGGCGTTTTACGCCATGACCAGATTGTCATTGTCCGGGCATACCGCGTGGCACACACCGGATAGGCCATAGTTGCCGGCCAGACGTGTTCATAGTCAGGCCTGCGGATGCGACGTCTATTGTGGAGGATTTGCTCCCGCTTGCCCGCCCTGACCACCCTGCATGGATTGCATTTCCATCATCATCACCAGCGGCAGCAGAGCGTGAATACGTGTGGAAAGTTGCTCCAGGTTCTTCATGGGCATACGCCATTGCCCGGTAAGGATATTATCCTTAACAGCTACGCTGATTGACATAGGTTCTGTGGCGGACATCCGGGGCATAGGGCTGTTGATATTGGCCATAGCTTGTACGCGTTGGGCCATGGCGGCAATAAAGGGTGATAAATCCAAATACGTTATAAGTGAAGCCCCCGCGACGATATGTTTGTCAGCCGCCATAAGTTGGGGGTTGGAATCCAGCGCATCAGAGCCTGCCGAAGAGGCTTTGACTGTACCAGCAAGAAGTTTATGGCCGCTGTTGCCGCCGACAATAACATGTGTGTCATTGCTGCCAATGAAGTACGTTTGTGTGGCATTTCCCAGCAGTTCCTGCTGCATTTTCATGGCGTTGCGCATCGCGTCCCCATCGGGAGTTCCGGCGGCGGGCAGAGCCATGGATTGTTTGATAACTGTAAATGGGATTGAACCAATGGTAACTTTATTCGGTACCACGCTCGTGCGGTATTTCAGTTTGGTTCCCATGCTGAATTGCAGCTTGGATACCCAGCTCGCTTCACTTACCAACAGGTGCTGCATCAATAAGGCGGTTGCGGCCGGAGTCTTAGACTCCGCCAAGCCCACTGTGGTCAATAAGGGGCCTTTGGCGTGGGAAGAAACGTTGATGATCGTGTTGGATGCGGTGATAGGTTTAATAAGCGCTGCAAGCTGCTGAAGCATTTCTGGAAGCCAGCTCCGCGCGGATGCACCCGGCAATTCCATGGCCCATTTATCGAGGAATCTTGCGGCAAGTTTTCCATCAATATTACTGGCTGCCGCCTCCATAAGGCGTGTTGAACCCGGGAGGCCCATTAATGGTTTTTCAGCCAGTGGCCGCAGGCAATCTATCGCTTTTGCAACCTGCGAGTCCGGCTTTTCATGGGAAACCATGGAAAGCGTGATTGCCGCCCTAGAAATTCGCAAACCAAGCAGCGCGGAATGGGTGTCATTCACCCATTGCATGGCCACTTTTTTTCCAATTGTTTTGAGTTCGGATTTATTGGCTTGACTGGAGGTGGTGTTATCCGTCGCACCAGTTCTGGTGTTTAGCAGAGCTTTTGTGAACGGCTTCCGCAATGCCGGAACGTTCAGCACAACATAAACATCCGATTTTTCGGCCAGTGGCACCTCTGATTCTGTTAATATTGGCGTGATCGCCGTGCTGACGGATTTGAACTGCAATAATGCGCCATGATTATGCGATACCATAATACATTTCTTGCCCGCCATGGCATAAATAGTCCGCCCATCCGCGGATTGCCCATGCGACAAGCCATCTTTACCGGTTGAAAAATTCATGTTGGTAATGGCTGCCGCGGGAGTTTTGGTCGGCAGAATCATAACCGTATGGGCTGTGTCAGCCCTGGTGCCATCGGGAATTACCACAATGGCGGCGGTGCCGTGTGCATCAATTCCACGCGGCAGATTAAGATTCTTTTCAATGTGCCGCAACGAGGGCGGCAACACGGGAATTTTTAAGTTTTGCGCCAGCAGTGCAATCTTTTTATCCAAGGACGCCATGTCATGAATT
>JAJYGE010000316.1 GCA_021785155.1 Planctomycetota bacterium | reverse complement strand
ATT
This sequence comes from Planctomycetota bacterium, assembly GCA_021785155.1. The sequence goes on along the minus strand of JAJYGE010000316.1, from coordinate 6,084 downwards.
TGCATTACCGCCTCAACACATTTCTTCGCGCGGTGCTGGCTCATCCTCTGATGTTCCGCAATTCTCATGGGGATATGCAGCGGCTGGTGTATACGAATCAAGCACACCATTTGAGGAATTGGAGACTTAATTCAATGTATGTGGGTTTGGAAACGCAAAATCGTGATTTCCGGAAAGGCGTAACCGATCATCATTCCCAGGGAACCGTTTCCGTGGCGTTGCAAGTGGCGAATTTGAGTGTCATGACGGAGGCGGCACAACTCGCACACCACGCGAAATAAACTTATTATTGGTAGGCATTGAGCCGCCAAACAAAGCGTAGATGGATTACAGGAGCTTGGTATGAAAATGAATCAAAAGTCCAACGTGGATTTACAACAGCCGGTTGAAAATAATGGCGGGGGTAATGGCCGCCGGAGATTTTTGTGGGGCGGGCTACTGGCTGCGCTGGGTGCCCTGCGCGCCGGCAAACCGGGTGTGGCTGCCACGGCTGATACTCCCGGCCACCCATCGCTGGTTACAGAAGGAACGCCGCTTAAAACATTGGTGAAGCAAGGCCCGGTGCGAAATGTTCCGCTGGATACGATGGTTCTTTTTGAGCGTGGTGATAACCATCACGGGCGTGCCGAAACGCATGAAGTCCTCTCGCTTATTCATGAAGAAAAGGGGCCACACTCGTATCCGTGGACCCTCTACGCCCAGCTTAGCAGCCACCAGATCGTGGGAGATGCCGTGGTGCTGTGTTCACGCTTAATCAAGAAGGGTGTAGGCTGGGCGGCGGGCCATCATTCAGAGGTGTATAGCCATGCGAAGGGCGTGGCTATCGGCGTAAATGTTGAAATGCACAACCTCTTTCCGGAGCCGCAAAACACCGAGGTGATCGGAGTAAATATTCAGCCATCTCAGGGGCTAAGCCGTTATGGCATTCAGATTCAGGGGGGAGCGGAGCAGACGGACCAATTTGAAAAGGCCATCGGCCTCAATGGCGGAGGCGCTGTCGGTGTGGACCTCGCCGGGCATTTCAAGGAAGTGGGCATTCATACACATGATAATTCCATCCGTGTCAACGAGGGTGCCAGCCTGGAACTCGACGGCCTGGGTAAAATTCGCTTGCGCTACCGCAAGGGGCGAATTGAGTTTATGAACGGCGACCGTTGCATTGGACATATTAATACCGACGGAGCCGACCATGAACTATGAATTACACTGGCAGTGGTGTGGTGGCTCCATGTCGGTATCGATCAACGGTTGCGATTCGCCACCCCCTGCGGAGGGGTGCATCGCAGCATAACACATTAAAAAAATCGAATGGAATCTGGCCGTTTAATAAAAAGGATCATAACAATGAACATGTTTTCAAGGCGCAATTTTCTGGCAGGTATGACTGTAACCGGCATCGCATCCCTTGCCGATTCCGCACGACCGACCGATGGCGCACCGCGTGCCGATGGGGTTGTGGACCAACACGCACGGGCCCGCCGGCCGCTCTTATCGCCCGCAGCTCGAAAAGCCGCTGCCGATAGGCTCTTGGCGTACTTCCACCAGGTGGCTCCGCAACTATTGCGTCCGGCACAGGGAATTTTGCGCCATCCCAGCATTTCTCCCAGCCTGCCGGGCAAAGCCTATTCCACGCAATTGTGGGATTGGGACACGCTTTGGACCAGTCTTGGTCTTTTTCGAACGGCGCACCTCACAAATGATCATAATCTGCTGGAGAAAGTTGGCCGTCACGCGCAAGGCAGCCTGTTGAATTTTCTGGATCACCAATCGGAAGACGGTCGCATTGCCATCATGATTGATGTGGCCAATCCCGATCCGTTGGGGTGCCTTAAGAAAGAGGCTCCCAATCATCATAATCAGGCCAAGCCAGTTTTTGGCCAATTGGCACTTCTGGTGGCGGATCAGACCGGCGAGGTGCAATGGCTGGCACCGCAGTTCGAAAATTTGCTGCACTTTTATGATTCCTGGGAACTTGGAAACCAGACCAAAATCGGCCTGCTGGTTTGGGGTGATGATGTAGGCATTGGTGATGACAACGATCCGACCACCTTTGGCCGTCCTTACTTTTCCTCGGCCAATATGCTTCTTAACAGCCTGTATTATCAGGATTTGCGGGCGGCGGCGGAATTGGCCCGGCGCCTCCATCGCCCTCAAGATCACAAACGTTTAATGCGGCAAGCCGACGAACAGGGGCAGCGGCTGCAAAAATATTGCTGGGATCCACGCGATCGGTTTTATTACACCGTGGATGTGCAATGCAAGGATCGCCGCGCGGAATTAATTCACGGCATCCCGGAAGGTATGCCGATGTCGTGGCATTGCCTGCCGCTGAGAATACAGATGTTTACAGGCTTTTTGCCTATGTGGTGTTCGCTGGCCACACCACAACAGGCTGCTGATCTGGTGCGATTGCATTATCTCAATGATAAGACTTTTCATGCCGCGTATGGCGTGCGCTCGCTATCCAAACAGGAGACCATGTATTCTCTGGCGCGCAGCGGCAACCCCAGCAATTGGCTGGGGCCGATCTGGATAATTACCAATTACTTCGTGTGGCAAGGCCTGAAGAACTATGGCTATAAGGCGGAGGCGGAAAATCTGGCGGATAAAACCCTGCAACTTCTGGCATCGGATCTGGCGACCAGCGGATCACTGAATGAATATTATGATCCCGACACCGGTGCTCCCTTAAGCCATCAGGGGTTCGTGGATTGGAATATGCTGGTGTTGGAAATGATTTAAGCGGCTCACTATTCGGATGGACCGCGTGCGTTCCGTTGCAGGCGGTGGGACTGCGTGTCGTGGCAAAGCCGTAACCGCCCGCGCGATCATGGGCATCGTTGATCTATGTGGCTTGATGTAAAGGAGTCGCGGTATGGTTGATATTTCAAGGCGTGATGTGCTGACCGGCCTGGCAGGCGTGGCGGTTGGTTCCCTTGGCGATGCGGAAACCAGCAGTGTGACCGCTGCCGCTGAAACGGTGAAACAAGACCCCATGCTTCGCAAGGCGGTGCTGTCGCCAGCCGCTCGGAAGGCCGCAGCGGATAAACTATTGGCGTACATTGCCAAGGTCGGTCCTAAACTTCTGCTCCCGCCGGTGGGGGTATTACGGCATCCATTTATTTCTCCAAGTCTGCCGGGAAAAGCCTACGATGGACAGCTCTGGGACTGGGACACCTTGTGGACCAGCCGCGGCCTGTTTCGGCTGGCGGCGCTTCTCGATGATAGGGCTTTACATGCAAGGATTTGTAGACACGCGCAAGGAAGCTTATTCAATTTTCTGGAGCATCAATCGGAGACTGGGCGAATCCCCATTATGCTCCAGGCGAATAATACAGATATCTTCCGGTGTCTGAACAAAGCGGCACCCAACTACCATAATCAGGCCAAGCCTGTTTTTGGCCAATTGGCTTTACTCGTCGCCGATGAAATGGGAGATGTTAAATGGTTGGAACCCCGATTTGATAAGCTTCTGAAATTTTATAATTCGTGGATACTGGGATATCAGTCCGCAACGGGCTTGCTTGTGTGGGGCGATGAGGTTGCCTATGGGGACGATGGTGATCCCACGGTATGGGGACGCCCATTTTTCTCCTCCGCCAATATCATGCTCAACAGCCTTTATTATCAGGATTTGCGGGCGGCGGCGGAATTGGCCCATAGGCTTAATCGCCCGGAAGATGAAAAACGACTCGCACGTCAGGCACAGGATATGGCAGACCGGATACAAAAATACTGCTGGGATCCGCGCGATCGGTTTTATTACACCGTGGATGTGCAATGCAAAGATCGCCGCGCGGAATTGCTTCCAGGGATACCGGAAGGCATGCCGATGTCGTGGCACTGTCTGCCGATGCGGATACAGATGTTCACAGGCTTTTTGCCTCTGTGGTGTTCACTGGCCACGACACAGCAGGCAGATGATCTGGTGCAATTACATTATCGCAATGACAAGACCTTCTACGCCGCGTATGGCGTACGCTCACTTTCAAAGCAGGAGACCATGTACACATTGGCACGCAGCGGCAACCCCAGCAATATGCTTGGCCCCATCTGGATTATCGTAAACTACTTTGTCTGGAAAGGTCTCAAGGACTATGGCTACAGGGCGGAGGCGGAAAATCTGGCGGATAAGACACTGCAACTTTTGGCCATGAGCCTTACGACTACCGGCACTCTCAACGAATATTACAACCCGGACACCGGCGCGCCGATCAGCCACAATGGATTTATGGATTGGAATATGCTCGCGCTGGAAATGATTTAAGCGGCTCACGATTCGGATGGGCTGCTGGCCGCGCTGGGCTGATGAACATATTAAGACGTCGTTGATTCGATTTCTGTTGCACTGCCAAGTGCAGATGTTCCCAGCGCCCGCAACGTCCACGGCGCGCCGGGACGGTGGTTGGCCTTGCATTACAAAGCGAGGTTTGCATGGCAAAAGCCGCTGTCGCTGGTTACAGAAGGAACGAGGTTGGGTGAGTGGCAATTTTTCCGGGCGAATGACGAAATCAACGGCATAAATGCCGGCGCTTAGACAAGGGTTCGTCCTGGAAATTCGCACCCCGGACCCCTGCCCGGATTTATTGCCACGCAGACGGGGTTAGAAAGAAGACAGGATTCGAGAATGTTTATCTTACGACAATATTTATCCGGGGCCTTGCAACGGCGTATGTGGAGTTGTGCAACTGCGGTGATGGTCGCGTTACTGGCGGGTGGCATGACGCGTGGCGTTGATTTGGCCGGCTTGGTAAACCCCTTTGTCGGAACGGCGGCGGGTGGAGATATCGTTCCGGGGGCGATCGCGCCATTCGGTATGGTGGAACTCAGTCCGGACATGCATGTCAATAGCTACTACAATTACCAACAGCGTCATATCTCCGGATTTAGCATGACACACCTCAGTGGCGCTGGTTGCCCCAATTACGGTGACGTGTTTTTCACCGCGACCACGGGACCGTTGCGGGTGCGACCTCAGCAGTATGGGTCTGATTTTAGCCATCAACGGGAGACCGCATCTCCCGGTTATTATCGCGTATTTATGAACACCTGGGGCATCAATGCCCAGTTAACCGCCACCACGCATTGCGGCATGGCAAAATTCACGTTCCCGTCCGGAAAACAGGCCAATATTCTCGTTCCCATCAGCCATACGATCTCCGGTACCGTCACCTCTGATATTCATATTATTAACGACCATACGATGGTCGGCTCGGTCACCGGGTTGACCTTTGCGTGGCTGCCCCAGGCATCACCTGTCACCGTCTATTTTGTAATGAACTTCAGCCAGCCGTTCAAGACATTCGGTGTATGGCAAGGGACGGCTGTCAAGCCGAAGGTCAGCAATGTAAGCCTTGGCAATGTCCCTGTCGGTGCAAATGTCACTTACTACTACTCCTCGCCGTCTGAGCGATACCAAAGGATTTTTGACGGCGTCCCCATCGGTGCTTATGTCAGTTACGCCCCGTCACCCCGGCCAAGAGTGGTCAAGGTTCGCATTGGCATATCCTTTGTCAGCGTCAGAGGGGCCGGGAAAAATCTGCATGAGGAAATACCGCATTTTAATTTCTCCGCGATTCGTGCCCGAACCCAGGCCCATTGGAACAAGACACTCTCAATAATTACTGTGCATGGTGGTACGTTAAATCATCGGCGAATTTTTTACACCGCGCTTTACCACGCGCTGCTTTTGCCCAACGTGTTTGACGATGTGGATGGCCGATACATCGGCTTTGATGATAAAATTCACCATGTTCCGATGGGTCACCGACATATTTATGCCAACTATTCCGGATGGGATATCTACCGCAGCGAGATGCCTCTCTTGACGCTCATTGAACCGCAACGGGCGCAGGACATGGCACAGTCGGTCGTGGAGATGGCCGAACAACTCGGATTTATAGACCGCTGGCCCTACGCCAACCGCCCCACCGGCGTGATGAATGGTTATCCGCTCACGAATTGCCTGACCGAGATTTGGCAGGCGGGTCTGCACCAATTTGACGTCAACGCGGCCTATCGTGCCATGGCCAGACAATGTTTTCCAGATTATCTCAAAGGTCATGCCGATTTGAGTTCAGATCG
>JAJYGE010000354.1 GCA_021785155.1 Planctomycetota bacterium | reverse complement strand
CACACAATGCAAGCCGTCTGCCTGATTCGTTACCACCGGCGCAGCAGAAGCGCCCGGCGGCCTGGGGCCTAAAACCCAGCGGCAGGCAATAATGCGGTTGGCCCCGCCGGCGTTTTCAAAAATCGGGGCAAAACCATTGCGCATCATGGTGATATCTTTGATGGTGCAATGACGGCTGTGATCCAGGGCCACTTTTTGAAAGGCGTTGCCATAGCGGGCCACAAGAAAGTCGCCTACCTTGAATTCTTGATGCCCGATATGGAACGTCAGACGAAAGGCCCGTTGACCGGACGCGGCAACGGTGGCGGCCCACATATCGCCGCTGCCCACCCGAATGCGCCGGGTGCGGCCATTGACGACATCAAATCCGCGCGGAAAAGATTTGGAAGCGATATCAGGAAACGGATAGCCGGCGTCGGGCCGCCATACGCAAGAATAGACCCCGTGGTTTTCCCTGCGGGTGGAAAGTATCCGACCCTGATAGAACGTCACCTGGGTTTGCGAAATTACCGGGCCTTCAATCGTGACATTCCGGCAATGCGATAGTCGAAAGCAATCGCCCGCGTGCCGCACCCGCATGATCATCGTGACGTGATAAGCGCTGATGGTGGCGTTTTTCCAATTCTTGAGATTAAACGTTGGATGTCCGGTAGCCGGCAGATTATATGTGCCGGGATTGATGGTGATAAACCGAGCTCCATGTTCATAAGCCTGCTGGACTTGAGATCCCAATTTTCCCGCTTGGGCCGGGTTGCCGACGTGTACCGCATGGGTTGCATACGCCGAAGTTGCCGACACGATAAGAGCCAGGGCCGGGATAATTCCGCGGCAACCACGCGGCCACAGGGCGGAAACCCGCCGCCATTCGGTTTTGATCATGGCGGTATATTCTGAAGTCGATAAAGCGCGGACCCAAAGCATGAATGTCGGAGCCAAATACGCGGTCGAAAATAATTTCATAACGATACCTCCTCATCAGGGTTAGATAACGCCCCGCAATCCCGCTGTTTCATGACGGCAATTTCATCTGCATAATTTCTTCGGCCAGAACTTGATAATCCGCGGCACCGGCGCAGTTGGGGGCATAATCGAAAATACTTTTGTTGAAACTCGGTGCCTCGGCCAATTTGATATTTCTGCGGATATGCGTATCCAGAACCACAGCACTGCTCCAGGGCTGGTGGGTATCGCGGCTGCTGTTGAGAAATTTTTCAACCTCTTCGGTGACTTCACCGGTAAGACGCGGGGCCGATTCATATTGGCAGAATAAAATAGCGCTGATACGCAGCGTGGGATTGAGTCGATCCCGCACCATGGAGCACGTTTCCAATAATCTGGCCATGCCCTGCAGCGCCAGAAAATGGGCCTGCAGCGGGATAATCACCTCTGTCACCATGCACAAAGCGTTGATGGTTAAAAGCCCGAGGCTCGGCGGGCAGTCAATAAGCAGAAAATCATAATCCAGCGTTTTGGCGGCCGCCATGTTCCGCAGCCGCGATTCCCGATCCGGTAAATTGACGAGTTCCACCTCGGCTCCGGCGAGATCGGGTGTTGCCGGCACCACGGAAAGACGATCGGCCACCGGATAGAGAGCATCCGCCAGCGCAACGTCCTGGCACAGCACATCATAAATGGAGTGCTTGATCTTATCCGCCTCCAGTCCGAGATGGAACGACAGGTTGGTTTGCGGATCCATATCAATGAGAATTGTTTTTTTTCCCACCGCCGCCAGCGCCGCTCCAAGATTCACCGTGGTGGTGGTTTTACCCACGCCACCTTTCTGATTAAATAAAGCAATTGTTCTCATAGCGTGCAAAGTGTATCCGATTCCACAAAATGGCGACACTGCCGGAGCCGGGCCTGATTATCTGCTGGCCGTGTGCCTGTGGAGAATAGCCAAGATTCCCTTAACCCAAACCTTGGCCATAAGTTTATACCCATGCATATCCGGATGCACTTGATCAGGAAGATGCCTGAAACTCGGCAGGCCCATGGCATCCTGAAAGGCGGCGTGTTCATCCACCGTCGATACGTGGTAGCCTTTTTTCCGGCAAGCCGGAACCAGTTTTGTCGCGATAAAATGGTTAAACAACATCGCTTCCTGATCGTGGCTGACCCCATCGGGAGCCACACCGCCGATGGGAATAATCTGGGCGACGATAATACGCGCGTGGGGACGCAAATGGATGAGTTCAATAACCAGATGGGTCATCCGATTTTCCATGGCGTGCATAAACACCGTTTCCGGCTCTCCGAAGTGCGGATATTTCGGATCATAGTGTTGGATAATGTCATTGGTACCGATATGCAGAAGGATGAAATTTGGATACGCGGGCTTATTGCCGCCCGGTCCGCCGATGGCCAGCCATTGTTTGACATGCGACGCGATCTGGCCGATACGCCATCCCGGCCACCCGTCATGTTGGACCTGGTGGGCTGCCGTTAGGACTGGTGACGGATTGGCCGATGAGGAACCAACGTAAATACAATGGATGCCTTTCTCGGCGAGATCCGTGAACAGTGGCCCGCGATATCCACCGGGCAGTTCGTGGTTGGGCGCAACACCACTCCATCCGAAGGTAATTGAATCACCCAATGGGTAGATCACGACCTGTCGGGGTGCCGCGGAAAGTGTTTGACTGCTGACAAACAACGCCAAAAGCATGAGCGAAAAAGATAAAAATTTCATCAGGTCACTCCTTAAAAAGGTGAAGTCCGGCACGACGATATCCTACTGGAAAAACCGACGACTGTGTATGTCAACTCACTGCTTCAGCGGTAGCGGCACATAACGAGGCCCAAGCGTGGGGTGCGTATGCACCCGGCCATGGGGGCCGATGATCAGCGGGTCTACGCCCAGCAATCCCCAATACTTGCGGAAGGCCTCTTCACGATAGCTGAACCAGGGCCGATCATTCGGGCCGTTAAATAAAGCAAGATGCCCCCCCCAGAATACCGCGCCGCGGGGATCTTTTTTCCAAGGCCCCATGATATGTTTGGCGTAGGCGCAGCCCGTCCAATAACCATACAGCTTCGGGTACTTGGGGTTCTTCTTGGCGTACGGCTCGGCGTAGAAAAGATAGTATTCACGGCCGATTTTGGTGGTCCATGGGCCTTCCACGTAAGCCGGCGATACCGGCAGGCCGATGTCTTTGTTACTGCTCGGAACAGCCAGAATACGCGGGCCAATGAATGATATTTTGTGTTCATTCATGTGGCTTAAATCGACCTGCTGAACATACATATTGCCCAGGGGAAATATGTCATAAATGTTGCCATTATTATCCTGGAATAAATCACTGTCGCAACCCGAACCATCGGGTAAAAGCGAGGTGTGCCGATAAGGGCCTGTGACTTTATTGGCCACACCAACGTAGGTCCAGTATCCGAACTGGTCGCCGGGATTGTATTTTTTTGCAATCCAGTTGGACGCTCCAAAAATAATATAAAATTTCCCGTTGATCTGATGAATTTCCGGTGCCCAGAACTGATTTTTATACGGACAATTTGTTGGAAGCAGGGAAGATTTGTACAGCCACGGGCCGGGCGTCCAGTGGATTAAATCTTTGGACGAATAAATTCGAATGCCCGGTGAACTGTTCTGATCCGGCTTGGACAAATTTCGTGCGGTCCAGTTGCCGAAAGGGTACATCGTAAAAACCAGATAGTAGGTATTTTTAACCCTTATAATGCACGGATCGCGCAAGGTGTTATCGCCGTTGATACCTGTTTTACCCAGCGGATATATTGGATTCTGATATTTGAACACCCTTTGCGCCGGAAAAATCTGGTTGGGCTCATTAGTCCGCGTGATGCTTTGCGCGAACGCATGGTGGCGGCCGGCAGCAACCGCTGACACTAACGTAAGCATACATAACGCTGTTGCCGAACGCCTTATAATTTTCATATCGAATGACTCCAGTTTTCAATTGACGGACAGAATACTGATTGTGGCAGAAAGGCTATCCCGCACGACGTGCCGGCCCGGTGCTCTGTCCAATGATCAGTCGCGTGTTGAGCATTGTATAAAGCGGTGGAATATCCTTCTGAATCACGCGCTTAATCACCCGTTCAACGGCCACGGCGCCCATCGCCTCGAACGGGCCGTCAATTGTGGTGAGCTTGGGCAATCCCGGCGGCGGATCAAAATTATCGAACGCTGCCACCGAAACATCCTCCGGAACGCGCACGCCGCGGCTTTTTAGTTCACGAATGATGTGATAACCAACAAAGTCATTAACGCAAATCCAGGCCGTCACATCATGTTTACGGAAGCGGTGCTCCATGTGCGCGGCCAAGGCCGCAAATCGGGCCATCTGATCCGATGGGGCATCGGGCAGCAGCAAGTTGGCGGGATCAAACGGCATGGATCGTTCTACAAGGTTCTGCACATATCCACCAAGACGAGCCTGGTATGAGGGTAAGTAATAACTGGAATCAGCCAGGCCGATTCGCCGATGTCCCAATGCGATGAAATGATCAAATAACTGGCTGATTGAGCCGAGGTTGTCTTCCGTAACGCAATCGGTGTCGGTGCAATCGACGTGGCGTTCAAAATTGATACACGGCAGCGATTTCGCCAGGGCCTTAATGGCCGCCGATGATGGATGATTGACCAATACCACACCGGAAGCGAATTTTTCCGCAATCACCGCAGGCCAGTGCGCCGGATCATGTAGAAGGTCAAATTCTTCCGGCGGAAGATATTCAATATGCAATGTCGCACGATTGGCACGTGCCCCGCGGGACATGCCTTGCACAATGCGAAACGCTACCAGATTATGAACCGAATCGGGCGTGATGGACCCTCGGCAAATAGCGGCTAGGTGTACCAGCCCCATCCGCGGCTTGGGTGCATCCGCTTGGGCGTGAGTCTTGGATCGACGGGGCCGGCCACGCGGCGAACCTTCCCCGTCTTCCGGCACCCGATACCCCAGACGCACCGCCGCCTCCGCCACGCGAGCACGGGTCTCCACGCTTATTGCCGGATGATTGCGCAAAGATCGGCTGACCGTCGCTACCGACACGTTCAAAGCTTCTGCGATGGTATTTTGGCTGGCTGTCATGCAAATAATTGTAATCGCAAGAACATTGTTATGCAAATCAATTTTGCATAAATATTAACAAGTGCGATAAAAGTGGCATCGCTATTCATGGGTGGCGCTGTCGAGACAGATGCGCCGCTGGCTGCAGCGTAATTTCCGTGCGCCACCCATTATAAACTGTATCTTTTGCTATTAATCCACGTTATGCACAGAATTAACCCGGTGAAACGGCGTCCTTGTTTGCCGCAGGATATGGATGTTCATCAGGGGCAGCGGAGGGGCGTTTATCTACAGAGCAGATCGACAAAATAAAATGATCATGTTTTTAACTTGCATTGCAATGTAAGCCGATATATGATAGTGTCAATGGCATAATAAAACCGCTGCGTAAGCGGTGCTTGACAAATCGTGCGTTCTTTGGACTGTGTTATGCCAGTGGCGCTGCCCTGCCCTGCTATTCTGGCGGAGTTGGGCAATTTTTGGAGGTATCAGCAATGGAATCCTTCAACGATAACCGATCAACGTTCGGCCACCAAAGTCAAGGCGCTTGGCATGCGCCCCGACCGACGAAGCGAACTGCCCCATTGGGCATTGATCATCGCCACTTGAAGGCGCAGAGGCTTCACGGTTTTACGCTCATTGAATTGCTGGTAGTGATTTCCATTATTGCGGTATTGATCGCGTTGCTGCTGCCGGCGCTGGCTAAGGCCAAAGCTCAGGCCAACACGGTCGCGTGCAGCGCGAACATGCACGAAATGGGTATTGCCATGGCGGAATATGAAAATACCTATCTGGGGTTCATGCCCAGTAATGATATCAACGGGTTCTGCGTCTGGATTCCACAACTCATGTCCATGATGAATGGCCCGGGTTCAGCTGGAAGTTTTTATTGCCCGGCTGAGCCAATTGAATCACAATACGTAGCGACGGTTCAAACCACCAATCCGACGATGCCACTTTACAACGACGGTACGCTTAACGGTTATGGCTACGCGCGCGGTCAGCGGACATTGGGGTACGGCGGATGGAACTCCGGCGGGCAA
>JAJYGE010000452.1 GCA_021785155.1 Planctomycetota bacterium | reverse complement strand
CATTCGGCGTTCCGGGTTGTACTGAACTTTCGGCCGCCGCCACTCCCTTTTCGTTTCAATACGGCGGACGGGATGCGCAGACTGAACTTATTTCCTGGCGGCGGCAATTGCGCGTAAGGGATGAGGTCGCCTGGACACGATACGAGATATCTTACACCGATCCGGTCACACAACTAGAGGTACTGTGCGACCTGAAAGTATTCAAAACTTTTCCGGCAGTGCACTGGTTGTTGCGTTTGACTAACCATGGACCGACTGATACGCCGTTACTGGAAAACATCCTGCCGCTGGATTTAAATTTGGTGCTTCCTGAGGAAGGAGACTTCACTCTCCACCATTCCAATGGAAGCACTATGAGCGCGACGGATTTCATGCCGATGGAGAGATTCATTAGGGCTAATGACCGGATAGTGTTGGCACCGAACGGTGGTCGGTCATCCGATTCGGTTCTGCCTTTTTTCAATTTACAATGGCGGGGCGGCGGCATGGTGGGGGCCATCGGTTGGACGGGGCAGTGGTCCATGTGTCTTCAAAATGACCGAAACCGATGCGCCGCGTTACAAGCGGGGCAGCAGACTACGCGGCTGAAATTGCACCCAGGTGAGAGTATTCGCACGCCAAGCATTGCGCTGGTTCCGTGGCAAGGGGACTCCGTTGCTTCCGGGAATAATTTGCTGCGGCGGTTACTCCTGGCACATTTTGTAGCGCGAATTGAAAACAAAATTGCCATGCCCCCCGTTGCCATGTGGCAGTTATCCTTCGTCGTTGGCGTTGGCCAAACTCTGAACGACGTCAACGAGAATAATCAGTTGAGGGCAATAAAGCAGATCGCTGAAAACCGTTTTGGCACCGAAGTGTTTTGGCTGGACGCGGGCTGGATGGCCGGCGGCGGATGGTGGGGAGGCGTAGGCAACTGGACTGCCGACAAAAGAAAATTTCCAAACGGCCTCAGACCAGTGGCGGACGCCGCAAATAAGCACGGGATGCAGTTCCTGTTGTGGTTTGAGCCCGAACGTGTCATTGCGAAGACGCAGGTGGCCGAGGAACACCCGGAATGGGTTATGCGTAATGCCACCTTTGGAATCCAAGGGCTTTTCGCTTTGGGCAATCCGGATGCTCGGCGCTGGATGACTCGGTTGCTTGCCAATCGAATTAGACAATGGAACGTCGGCATCCTACGGCACGATTTCAACATCACGCCGCTCCCCTTCTGGCAGCAGGCCGACAAGCCGGACCGGCAGGGGATAACGGAAATACGGTATATCGAAGGGCTCTATGCGATGTGGGACGAACTGCGATGCCGTTTTCCGCTGCTGGCCATTGATTGCTGCGCAAGCGGGGGCCGACGAATTGATCTCGAATCAATCCAGCGATGCTTTTATCTCTGGCGCAGCGACGTTATGTGTTCCGGCCAGCCAGACGCCACATGGTGCCAGACAGAAAGTGCTGGACTTAACAAATACGTCCCCACGAACGGTGGTGCCACGGGAAATGCGAACGTGGATGTCTATGATTTCCGGAGTACAGCCACAGCCGGGGTTATCCTTTATATCCCGCAAACGCCGCAGCAGGTATCGCTGATCCGTGAAGCGATCGCGGAATTAAAAATGCTTCGTCCGCTTTACCTTGGAGACTATTATCCGTTGACGCCGATAGGGAACGACAATACACAGTGGGAGGCGTGGCAGTTTGACCGGCCTGAAATGGGAATGGGTTTCGTGATGTATTTTCGACGGCCGAAAAACGCCGATAGCGTAGCGCATTTTGAGCTTCAAAACCTAAATCCGGACGCGTTGTACAAGGTGGCCTGGAAGGGTTCCACTTACAAATTCGAGGGGGCGCGGGTAATGACTGGCCGCGAACTTACCTTTATTTCGGCTACCATCAAGGAGCCACGATCCACTGGCCTGCTGATATATCATCGAACAAAATCTTAACTACAGGATACCGATGATCTAACGCCGGGCCCACTGCCTGCGGAACGAGCAATATCTGAGGTTGAAAGTGCTCACCTGAATGCTGCCGAAAATTTAAGCCGAAGTTTAGCCCCGAAAATTTCGTTTTCGGAATAGAAAACTCTCGATGGTATTGTATTTTATGAGCCATGACGTGGTTTTCCGGCGGCAAAGCGTACCCATGTAAAAAACGCAAATTTCCTTGATTTTCGAGGGATCTTGTTCCAGTGCCAAGAAGCTGGGAATCGATATAAATCGTTATTAATGTGAATTCGGGATTGGCCACAAGAAAAGAAAGGAAAAACGCATGAATTAGAATAGTAGGTAAAGATGTTGGGTGGCTGGGGAGAATTTTGCGTACTATTGAAAAAAACAGAAAAATTCTCGCCACCCGAACCGATCCAAAACCATCGGGCTGCCACTTGTTAAAACTGATGAAATATCCGGGTTAAAGTATCACTCCCCCGCCGGGAAAGCTCCTGATCTGCCCAGACTGGATAAAGTCTCAAACAATCGTTATTCTTATATTTATTGAAATCAGCCGCGAATGTCCCGGCAAAGGGCAGCGGTATTCTTAGCGTTTAAAACGACGCTGCATAGCTCCGAGACCCCCTGCCCGTTGTCAAAATCATCGGTGCTGCGGGTAGCGCAGCCGGTGAAACAGGTCATGGAAATTATTAAAGGTATAGGTGTTTCATCGGGTGTTGTGATATACCCGGCTTTTCTGGTCTCGGACGATGAAATCCGCATCGGCAAGAGATCCATCAATCCATCGGAAAGTGCCGCCGAACAAAAGCGGCTCCAAGCCGCCATCGGTGCCGGCAGTGACGACATCCGTGAATTACGCGATACCACCACGCGCAATCTGGGCAAAGAGACCGGGGCTATCTTTTATTTTCATCTGGGACTTCTGAATGATCCGGAACTATTGAAAGCCTTTATTGAGGGAATAGATCGGCAACACTATACCGCCGAGTACGCCGTGCATAAGGCTCTGCGGGAGTATGGCAAACACTTTCTGGATCACCCGGACAAGTATTTCCGTGAACGCATCAAGGATATCTATGACATTGAGCGACGGCTGCTGCACAAACTGGCCGGTCGAGATCGTATCCGCCTGGGGGATCTTGATGAACCGGTCGTCATTGTGGCAAAGGATTTAACTCCATCTCAGACCGCCGCCCTGGATCGCAAACTTATTAAAGGCCTTGCCATTGAAGCTGGCGGCCAGACCAGCCACACGGCCATTATCGCCAATTCCATGGGAATTCCGGCGGTGGTGGGGCTGGAAAATATTACCCATGAAACCGTCTCCGGTGATCTGCTGGTCGTCAACGGATACAGCGGTGTGGTGATTGTGAACCCGGATGACGTCACCATTGCCGAACATAAAAAGTATGAAAAGCGCGTTCAAACTTATGAAACGTCGCTGCTGTCAATACGTGATCTTCCGGCCCGCACTCTTGACGGCGTGAATATCACCCTTATGGGCAATATCGAATTCCCTCATGAAGTGGACAATGCGTTGGCAAAAGGCGCGATAGGCATTGGCCTGTATAGAACCGAATTCCTGTATCTGGCGGCGGAACGTGAACCCACAGAGGATGATCATTACGCGGCGTACGCGGAAACCATCCGTCGGTTGGGCGGCCGACCGATTATTATTCGCACACTTGATCTTGGTGCCGATAAGTACTCGCCGTTTATGGAGCAGACGCCGGAAGCCAATCCTTTTCTCGGATGCCGATCCATCCGGCTGTGCCTGCAGAATATCGACATGTTTAAAACCCAGTTGCGGGCCATCCTCCGCGCCAGCGTGCTGGGCGATGTACGTGTTATGTTTCCCATGATCTCCACGCCCCGGGAATTGCGGCAGGCGAAATTCATCCTCAATGAAGTCATGGACGATCTCAACGAACATGGCATCCCCTACAACCGCTACATTCGCGTGGGCATGATGGTGGAGGTTCCCTCCACCGCGCTGCTGCCACATGCCTACGTCGATGAGTCTGATTTTCTCTCCATCGGCAGCAATGATCTCATTCAATACACGCTGGCCGTGGACCGCGGCAATCAACGCGTTGCGTCATTATTTACCGCCGCGCACCCCGCCATCGTCAAACTGATCCAAAACGTCATGCGGGCCGCCAAACGCGCCGAAACCACGGTGAGCCTGTGTGGAGAAATGGGCGGCGATCCGGAATTCACCATGCTGCTGGTGGGATTGGGGTTGCGTAATTTTTCCATTACGCCGCACAACATCCCGCAGATCAAGAAGGTGATCCGCAGTATTGATTCCCGTGACGCCCAGCGGGTGGCGCGCCGGGTTTTGAGTTTTGAAACTCCCCAGCAAATCCTGAATTTTTTGCGTGATGAAACACGCAAGATACTGCCTGATATTTTTCGCGAATAACCGTCGGATTGAAAGTTCCGTAACGCCTGGAGTGTACATGCCATCGGTTGGCGTAAGTATTATTGTCCCGACATACCGTGAGGCGGAAAATCTGCCCCGGCTGGTGCCCCAGGCCGCCGCCGCACTTAATGGACGGGGATGGAACTGGGAAATCATCATTGTCGATGATAATTCTCCCGATGGCACGCCCGACGTTCTGGCCCAACTGACCCGCCAATGGCCACAATTGAAGTTCCTCATCCGCATTAAAGATCGCGGGCTTTCTTCCGCCGTGCTCGCCGGTCTGGCCCTGGCCCAATATGACTTTCTGCTGGTCATGGATGCCGATCTCAGCCATCCGCCGGAATCCATTCCGTCGTTAATTGATCCCTTGCTGAATAACACGGCGGAGTTCACCATCGGATCACGCTATGTCGCCGGCGGAAAAACCGAGGATTGGGGTCGATTCCGCTGGATCAATAGCGCGGTTGCAACTGTTTTAAGCCGCCCATTCGCCTGCGGCGCGCGTGACCCCATGGCCGGTTTTTTTGCGCTGCCGCGCCGGCTTTATATGGCGGCGGATAATCTCAATCCGATCGGGTACAAAATTGGTCTGGAACTCATGGTCAAATGCCGGGTCTCCAAAATTGCCGAAGTGCCCATTGTGTTTCGCAATCGCCTGCATGGCGAAAGTAAACTGACCCTCAAAGAGCAGTTTCGGTATCTCGAACATCTCTCACGCCTGTACGATTACAAATTTCCCAAGCCTGCCGCACGCGCTAAATTCCTCATCGCCGCCACCTGCGGCGCGCTGGTTTGCATTGCGGCGTTTTTCCTGACCCATACGTTGGCCGGAGGGTCGTTTCTTCCCGCACTGGCCATGGGTCTGACGGCCATGATCGCCGTAACACTGTTATTTTTCATTCGCTATGTACGCACGCGGAATTCTGATAATTCAATGCGCCATCCCTACGCGGAATTTGCAATCATCAGCATGATGGAATTTTCCACCGGACTGATGGCCGGAGAATTAGCGGAATCGCGATCCGGCCAAGTTGTTGCGGTGGTCATCGCCATTGCGGCGGCGATAATCGTTCGCTACCTGATGCGCAAGCTTTTTCACCACGACCTGCGCGGCCTGCGGCGAGCACCGCTTAAGCCACCTTTGGCGGAAGGTTGAATTCCGGCGGCCCATCTACCGCAAGCACATTTTGTTTTTAACATGCCCGCGCCCCGATCGATGCGTCATACAATATTTTTTGATGGCCATAATCGCGTTATTTTCCTGTCCCAAACTATGAAAAGCCCACGGAATGTCAGGCCATGTGACGTGTGTTTTCACCATGCCGAAATCGGACGGGCGTTTGGCGAGGGCGTTGAAAACCGCGGAGAGAATCAGCGGATTGGAACTTCCAAGCCTGGGCAGTTGCCAACTCAATACGACGTCCGCCTGCCAGCCGGGGATGCTATCAACTCCTTGCAGCCCTTTTACATTTTGGGCTCTTCGGGCAAACGAGTGGGTGAAAAAGCATATTTTTTTGCCATGACGCATAGATATATATGATTATGATGTGTGGCGGACTGTGGGGTATCGAAAAGGATGGCCGCCTGTGGGGCGTGACCCTACGTGGAATGGCGGAAAGGCTTCCACATGTCCATCACCGCCAGACGAATCTTCCGACATTTCTTGGGACCCAGGGCGGCAAAGAACTGGTCCATGCTTTCCTCTGAACGGTCCTGGCCGCCGAACCAG
>JAJYGE010000149.1 GCA_021785155.1 Planctomycetota bacterium | reverse complement strand
ATTTAGAACAGGTGAACAGTAGAGCCTCGGCGCGCCGGGACTGTCGCAAGATGAGGCAACCCCCAGCGGTACCCCTTCTCCTGCACCCAAGCCTTCCTGATGGATAAGCGTTGCCCAAACCCCCGCGGACTAAAAAGGTTATGCCCCGGTCCTGATCTTGCGGGTGGCAATACCCATGAATCCCAAGGCCCCGCACAACATCAACAGGCCCGCAGACGGGCTTGGGACGGATGTTACGCCAACTGCAAAAGCATATTCCCGACCGAGATAGGGATAGCTGAAAGCCGGAAGATTACCGCCTGGCACAAAATCGCTGATTGGAAACGCCGACGGATTGTGCGCGTCGCTTCCAACGTACGCCAGCGGAACTGGATTATTGCCCTCGCTTCCTGTAATACCGGCGTACACGGTTTCACCGCCGAATGGAACAGAAAATGCATCTGATCCGCCAAACGCGGTCGTTTGGCTGCCGTAGCCAGCGTTGCTTGTGATGGCGTTATCGTTGCCCACCGCGATAACCTTGAAAATCTCGTTACTGCTGCCCAAGGTACCGGAAGCAAGTATTGCCAGAAAAGGCACAACGTCGCCAATGGCCCCGGCGACAAACGAAAACTGCGTGGCCTGATAATTGCCTGCGGGAAGCGTTACCGGACTGGAGAGCGAAACGTTGGTTCGGGTGCCACCCGAATCTAAAGTTGATGTGGCAATCCCGGCTCCTGGCCCGACAACATAATCCGCCGCCGCCGGGGCCGCAAAGAACAGTGTCCCTGAAAAGATGGTCACTGCGGCGGCCAAAGACAGCCGGTACCGGGGGAATGTCTTATTGCGCTGGGAACAATCAGGCGCGGCATCGTACCAACGCTCAATATTGACATAGCTACGCATGTTTGCATCTCCTTATCTCACAAGTTATTCCAGAAGACATCTCTTCAGATTCCCGCTCACTCATCATAATGCGAGGCTGTAATGCCCCCGCTCTCGGGCGACATGGCTACCATCATACCGATCCCACGTCTCCGCACAATTCCCTAAATTTAGGGGATACGCGGCGGCGGCGGCAGAGCAGAGAACAGTAGAGAGTTGAGCAGTAGAGCGAATCGGGCTGCGGCCCGATTAGAGCAGGTGTGAGTAGAACAGGTGAACAGTAGAGTCCCGGCGCGCCGGGACGGTCGCAAGATGAGGCAACCCCCAGCGGTACCTCTTCCCCTGCTCACCTGATCCACTGTTCCCCTGTTCTAACAGCGGGATGGGGTGCCCCGGCACACTTCCCGGATGTATTGCCACACCCGTTTCCAACTGTCCGCTCTCGCCAGATTGCTTCACAGAAGATAGAATGGATGTATGAAAGTCAGTCTCTTTATTACATGTCTTACCGATCTATTCGCGCCTGATGTGGGTATGGCGGTGGTTAAAACGCTGGAGTATTTTGGTTGCAGCGTTGATTTTCCAACCGCTCAGACCTGCTGCGGGCAGCCCGCGTTTAATAACGGGTTTCCCGCCGAGGCCAGGGCTTTAGCGGCGAAAATGATTGATGTATTTCATGATGCCGATTACATCGTCACGCCCTCGGGTTCGTGCTGCGCCATGATCCGGGACCATTACATTGAATTATTCCATGACGATCCGGATCAGCGGAAACTGGCGGAAGATTTTGTCGCCCGGTGTTATGAATATGTGGAATTTCTGACCAAAATTCTAAAGGTCGATCTGACCGGGCTGACCCTGCCAAAGGATGAGAAATTCACCTATCATTTCACCTGCCACATGCGGGGCCTGGGAGCCACCGGCGAACCGGCGATACGTTTGCTGAAACAACTTGGCGGCGCGCAGTTTACAGAATTGGAAAAGTCCGAGCAGTGCTGTGGGTTTGGCGGCACGTTTGCCATCAAATATTCCGATATCAGCGGTGCCATGGTGCGTGATAAGGTGGAATGCGGCGTCAAAACCGGGGCGCAAACCATGATCGTCAATGATGCCGGATGTGCCATGAACATCGGCGGAGCGTGCCATCGCATGGACGTTCCCTTCCGCGTGCGGCACATCGCCCAGATCATCGCCGCCGCCGTGGATCATACTGCGGGGGCAAAAGTATCATGAGCAGCACACTCCAATCGCCATCCAATCCCAAACACCGCATGGCTTTGCCGGTGTTTCATCCTGATTTTATGTCCGAGGCCCATACCGCTTCGGCCGATGCGGCCCTGCATTCCGCACTGGATAATTCCGTTACCAAAAAAGATTATGGCCGCCGCGGCAGCCTGGCGGAGCTGCCCGATGCCGATGGCCTGCGGCAATTGGCCGGCGATATTAAACGCCACACACTGGATCATCTGGATTATTACCTGGAATTGCTGGAACGTAACGTTATCAAGCATGGCGGGCAGGTCCATTTTGCGGCCACACGCCAGCACGCCAACAGCCTGATTGTGCAAATCGCGCATCGTACCGGCAGCAAGCTGGTGGTGAAAAGCAAAAGTATGGTCAGCGAAGAAACCGAGCTTAATGAGGCCCTGATCGCCGCGGGCATTGAGCCGCTGGAAACAGATCTGGGCGAATTTATATTGCAGGTGGATCAAGATCATCCCACACATCTGGTCATGCCGGTGATACATAAAAATGCCGCCGAGATCGGGCGGATATTTGAACGCTACTTCAAAACACCGTTTACGGATAATCCGCAGGAACTTGCGGAAATGGCGCGCGTGTATTTGCGCAATCGTTTTAATCAGGCGGATATGGGCATCAGCGGGGTGAACTTTGCCATCGCTGAAACCGGCTCGATTGTGTTATGCACCAATGAAGGCAATGGGCGCATGTGTACCACGCGCCCCCGGATCCATGTGGCGCTGATGGGCATGGAAAAAGTGATTCCATCGCTGGATGATCTGCCGGTGTTCCTCAAACTTTTGGCCCGGTCCGCATCCGGGCAGGCCTTAACGCAATACACCAACATTATCACCGGTTGCCGGAGGCCCGGTGAGCATGACGGCCCGGAAGAATTTCATCTCATCATGATGGATAATGGCCGGGCTAAAATTTTGGCCGGTGAATATCGGGACACACTGCGCTGCATCCGCTGCGGCGCGTGCCTGAACGCCTGCCCGATTTACCGCAAGGTGGGAGGGCGGACGTATGGCAGCGTGTACCCCGGACCCATTGGCGCGTTATTGACGCCGCTGTTTAACGGGCTGGAAAATCATAAGCATCTGCCGCATGCGTCCAGTTTATGCGGGGCGTGTTTTGAGGCCTGCCCGGTCAAAATTAACATCCCCGAGTTTCTGATCAAACTCCGTAAAGATCAGGTGCAACAGGGCATCACCACCGCGCCGGAACGGATTATTTTTAAGTTGTGGTCCTGGGGGCTGCGGCATGGCTGGAGTTATCGCCTCGGGCAAGTTGCCCAGCGCGTGATGATGCGCAGCATCGGAAATAAGGACGGTTGGGTCCGCAAGTTGCCACCACCGGCCGGTGGCTGGACCGCCTACCGAGATTTCCCGATGCCGCCGAAACATGATTTCCGCCATGTTTATAAACAATATCGTGCCCGGCAGGGGCCGGGGAAATAGCCCCGCTTGTCGCCCGGTTATGGAAGGTTTTTAGATCATGCCGATGGATATGAAGCCGCAGTCCAGTGACACTGACACAAGTCGTATCGACTTTCTGACCTCCGTGCGCCATGCACTGGGCCACAGTGCCCAGGGCGCGGCACCGGCACCCGATACGCGCCCGGAAATTCAGGAAAAATTACTGCGGCAAGTTCAGCTTGGCGACCCCCACCGCGTGGATCGGTGGATTCAGCAGGCCCGGGCCAACGGCCTGACGGTTCTGCGCACCAATACCGTCGGAATTCAGGCGGCCCTTGATGAACTCTTAACCGGACGGTCGGTAAAGTCCATCATGGTAAACGTGGCGGATTTGCCGGAAGAAATGGTGGCCGGGCACTTACAGGCCAGAGGCTACCAGATTCATCTCTGGACCGATCCTGATTGTGAAAACGTGGTGTTCCAATGTGATGCGGGTATCACCGATTGCCGCTACGGCCTGGCGGACACCGGTGCCATCATGGTATGGAGCGACCCGGGCTTTGGCCGCTCCACCACCCTGACTATTCCGCTGCATATTGTACTGGTGCCGGCGGTGCGGATTGTCGCCGATATGATCGACGCGTTGCCCCATGTGCTGCGCGATACTGGCGGGCGCATGGCTTCCAATGTGGTGATCATCAACGGTCCCAGCAAAACCGCGGATATTGAAATGAACCTTGTTACCGGCGTGCATGGCCCGAAGTATCTTTGCGCCATAGTTATTGATTAAGATGGCCAAGCTGTTTTTGGGCCGTTGCCGAGGGGCATTCTGATTGTATCGGAAGTCAATCGGCATTTGAACGCCAGAATGTGTTGTTCCGGCAATAAACAACGGCGTGTTGTATCACTGCAATATCTACCTAATCAAACCAATGAACCCGTGCCCAACACCACCGGATCAAGCCTGTGGCTTACCGCGGCGAATGTCAATGCGCTGGTGGCTTCGAGCAACCTCCCTTCAAGTTATACCCAATCCCCGGATTATGATGGACGCATTAGCCTGAACACATCGTCAACGTACACGGGTGCCGGCAGCGTGGGGCCGCAGGGCAACTACAGCCTCGAAACGGTGGTCATGCATGAAATTGATGAAGTATTGGGATTAGGCTCGGCGCTGCCGAACTATACCACCGGCAGCTCTCCGCGGCCCGAAGACTTATACCGCTACGCTGCCAATGGCACACGCAGCTTTTCCACCAGCGCCGGCGGGCCGATCTATTTTTCCCTTAACGGCACCACGGATCTGGCGCAATTTAACAACAGCAGCGGCGGCGACTATGGTGACTGGGCCAGCAACCCGCTGCCATACGGGGCCAGCCCCCAGGTGCAGGACGCTTACCAGACACCCAATGTTAATATCACCCTGGGCACAAATGAATTCGCGGCTCTGCAAGCGATTGGATATGTGCAGGTGCCGGATGCCGCTCCATTCACGCTATTGGCACTGGGTTTCAGCGCGGCGTTCATGCTGGTTCGCAGGCGGCGTTCGCATGGGGGATAAATTCTGTGAACGGGGAACAATTTCAAGTTTCGGCGCAATTGCGGATCATTCGATATCCGTTCGGCTTGCATAATGTGTGGCGCACTTCAATAAATGCCCACATTATCGGTCATTATGGCACGCCCGAAGAAATATTTTACCGATAATAAATAATGCGGAGAATTGGTAAACTTTTTCACCCGGTAAGTTCGATAACATAGGGTTGGTATCAATACTGTGCGGAGTAGTGCGGTGAGCACAACAACTTTATCTAAAAGCGAACGAAAGCAAATTCTTCAGATTATTGAAAATTTGAAAGTTAACGGGGAATCTCTAGGTCGTCGGCATCGGCGGCGGCCAGTACAGCAAATCATGTGGCTAAAGCGCCTGCCGCGCCCGGAGCGGCCCCGCGGCGCTGCGTTCCGCATCCAGGCGGAAGACGTTTCCATTAAAGGTATGGGTTTTTTCACCCGCCGACGCCTGCAGCAGAATGAATATGTCGTGGCACCCTTGCAGTTTCGTGAAGGTGGTGGCATGTTGGTGTTGTTTCTGGTGCGGTTCTGTCGACAATTACCCAGCGGGGGCTATCGCGTGGGCGCGGAATTTTCGGAAACCCTGCCCGACCCGACGGGTACCGAGCGCATTCCACAAAACTGGCTGAAAACAGCCTGGTCCGCAAACATAAATCCACAGTAATGCCAGTGTCGTGTCGATGGTGCGGCAATACATCCGCGCCAGCGTACCGGGATACCCCATCCCGCTGTTGGAACAGGGGAGCAGAGGAACAGGTGAGCAGGGGAAGGGGTACCGCTGGGGGGTGCCTCATCTTGCGACAGTCCCGGCGCGGAGAGTGTCGATTTAACCCCGTTTTGTTCAACTCCACCCCCATTTTTGGAGCGCCACGACCAGTCCTGAGCAAGATTTTTGATTAAATTAACGGGCCCCGCGCCGGGGCTCTACTGTTCACCTGTTCTACTCACACCTGCTCTAATCGGGCCGCGGCCCGATTCGCTCTACTGTTCCACTCTCTACTGTGCGCTGCTGTGGCGCGGTC
>JAJYGE010000117.1 GCA_021785155.1 Planctomycetota bacterium | reverse complement strand
TACCCAGGGCAAAAGCCATGGGTATATGGCCAGGCATTCCCCAGTAAGGCTTTCCGGAAAATATCATGGGGTAGAGAAACGCATTACATAGGGGAGCCAGTGCAAGAATAGTAAATATGCCGCCCAAAGCGCCGGTAAGCGCAATCCACGGCAGGATGCTGGGGCGCAGGCCCATGGCTTTATCCATGCCATGCACGGGGAACGGCGTGTAACAATCCCATTTTTTGTACCCGGCTTTACGCAAAGCCACAGCGGCATCCAGCAATGTTTGCACATCCTGGAATTCCGCCAGCAGACCATACATCTGCGGTTCCTTGACCACGGGTTCTATGTTGTGTGCGGTACTCATAACCACCATCTCACTAAAATCAGATCAACGATCCGATCATATTAATGTCCCGCCGCTCCGGCGGGAGAATCATCATGCACATGGCCTTCGGCCTGCGGCAGAATAGCTTTTACTTCCGACATTGCAATCATAGGCAAAAAGCGGCAAAACAGTAAAAACAGCGTAAAGAACAATCCGATACTGCCGGCAAAGGTCAGCCAATCCACATACGTCGGTGCGTAATTGTGCCAGGCACTAGGCAGAAAATCACGATTCAACACGGTGATGATAATAACGAAGCGTTCACTCCACATGCCCACAAGGCATAAAAGGGCCGCAGGCAGGGCCAGCCACCATGTTGTGCGCGCAAATTTGAACCAGAAAATCTGCGGAACCACGCAGTTGCAGAACAAAATCAGCCAGCCCATGCGCCAATAAGGTCCCATGATGCGGGTAAGATAGGCAAACTGTTCATAGCCGTTACCGCTGTAATAGGCAATGAAAAATTCCATCAGGTAGATGTAGGTAACAATGGATCCCATGACGAGCGTAATCTTGGCCAAATTGTCCAGATGCCGCTTGGTGATCAAATCTTTAAGGCCAAAGAGTTCGCGGGCCGGGATGGCCAATGCCAATACCAGGGCAAATCCACTGAAAATGGCACCAACAGTAAAGTATGGTGGGAAAATTGTTTCATGCCAGCCCGGAAGCTGGGATACGGCGAAATCCGTACTGACCGTGGAGCTGACGCCCAGAACCAAGGCCGTCGCCAAACCCGCGAGAATAAGGATGGTTCGCTCGTAGAGTTGCCAATGTTTAGCTGATCCACGCCAGCCCATGGCCAGGATGCCGTAAACAGTGTGCCGCAGTCGCGTCTTGGAGCGATCGCGAAATGTGGCAAGATCAGGGATCATACCGACATACCAGAACAGCAGCGATACGTTGGTATAGGTAAATACAGCAAGGGCATCCCACAGCAGCGGGCTGTAAAAATTGGGCCACACGCCCATGACGTTCGGCACGGGTGCCATCCAATAGGCAAACCATGGCCGCCCGACGTGAATACCGGGAAACAAACCGGCGCACACCACCGCAAAAACTGTGGTAGCTTCCGCAAAACGGTTGATGCCCGTACGCCATTTTTGTCGGAACAACAGTAAAATGGCGGAAATAAATGTTCCGGCATGGGCCAAGCCGACCCAGAATACAAAGTTAATAATTGGAAAGCCCCAGAACACGGGCGAATTGTTGCCCCACACGCCCACGCCCGTGGCGACGGCATACGCTACCATGACTCCCAGCACTCCCACCAAGGCGGTGGAAATAGCAAAGGCCACATACCATGCCGCAGGCGCGCGCGGGGCTTCAGCCACGCGACAGATTTTTCGCGTCACTTCACGGAATGTCGCTTCACCAAGCACCAGCGGAGCTTTACTCACACCGTCATCCAGCGTGTTGTCAAAATCACCGGTCATGCCGGGAACTTGGGTTGTTGTCACCGATGCCATGAAATCATTTCCAAATCATCACAAAGATCTATCCAATCAGGCAGGCCGGAAAACATTCCCGGCAGGCCATTACATCAACCCTTTTGGCGAAAGCGGTTCTTCCGGCAATGCCGGGTTGGGGTTCCAAACCTTGGGCAAATAGCGCGTCCGGGGCTTGGTATACAATTCCTTGTTGAGTATGCCATACATCCGATCCTGCTTCATGAGTTTTGCCACGCGGCTGTTTTTATCACGGATGTCCCCAAATACCAGGGCCTGCGACGGACACGCCTGAGCGCAGGCGGGAGTAATTTCTCCGTCGCGAATACGACGATTTTGTCGCTCCGCCACCACGCGTGCCGTTTCGATCCGCTGCACACAATAGGTGCACTTTTCCATCACGCCGCGAACGCGGATGGACACCTGCGGATTTTTCTGCAATGCGATCAGCGGATTCATTTCCTTGCGCAGAATGTTCGGCGTATAAAGATTGTTCAACGTGCCGCTGTTGTACGAAAAGAAGTTAAAGCGCCGCACTTTATAGGGGCAGTTGTTGGCACAGTAGCGTGTACCGATGCAGCGGTTGTAGGTCATCATGTTCAGGCCATCGGCGCTGTGGCTTGTGGCTCCTACGGGGCAGACCGCTTCGCATGGGGCGTTTTCGCACTGCATGCACAAAATGGGTTCATGGACAGCCTGCGGATTTTCCGATTCCGGTCCACGGAAATAGCGGTCAATACGCATCCATTGCATTTCCCGGCCTTTGAGCACCTGCTCCTTGCCGACAATGGGAATGTTATTTTCCGCCTGACAGGCAATCACGCAACTGGAGCACCCCACGCATGTGGTGAGGTCCACCGCCATGCCCCATTGGTAACCGGTGTCATAATGGTGTTCATCCCAGAGGGAAACTGCGGTTGATTTTTTGTGCCCCATACCGGGGTCCTTCTGGAATTCGGCAAAAGTTCCCTGATGAATGAGATCCGGCACACGAGCGGCGATAGCGCGTTCACCAATGGTGCTGATGACAAAGTGATCCTGCGTGGTGGCCAATTGGTATGGCGTTTGCGTCACTTCCATCGCGACGCCGGAAAGCATGTTCATGGCCATCGTGGTACGCAAAGCACCGGCGTTAAAGCCGGCCCCGTTGCCGACGTTGCCACTGTGCGTGCGGCCATAGCCCAACGCGATGGAAATGGAATTTTCCGGTTGGCCCGGCATCATATACGTAGCGATGTCCAACTCACGGCCGCCAACTTTCAAGCGGATAATCTGGCTCTTATGCCGATTTAATCCCATGGCCAATCCGGTTTTGGGATTAATCAGCGCCGCGTTATCCCAAGTCAGGCGGGTCATCGGATCCGGCAGTTCCTGCAACCAGCCATTATTGGCGAACCGTCCGTCAAATACCTTTGAATCGGTGCGGAACACTACTTCAAGATTTTTGTGATCCAGCGTCACTTGCGCATTTTTCGCAATCAGTGTGGCCAAAGCGCCATTGAGATTCCCGGCGGAAATGCTCAGATGCAGTGGCTGCCAGCCGGTTTTTTCAACGTAGCCGTCAAAGAGGGCTTTTTTCCAGCGCCAATCGGTGGCTTTGATGCCCAATGTGCGCTGGACAATATCATAGGCTTTTTGCAGCGGGTCTTGAATAACCAGCGCCAGCACTTCCACCGCGCTGCGGCCGCCGAAAATCGGCTGAATCAGGGGCTGAACGATGCTGACCGACATATCAAAGGTTCGGGCGTCGCCCCAATTTTCCAGATAATGACTTTCCGGCAAATGCCAGGTGCACAGATCTGATGTTTCGTCCACATAATCCGCCAGGTGCACGGTTAATGGGACAGCCGCCAGCAATTTAGCGAATTCGATGTCAGCCGGTGCGGTGTAGACAGGGTTTCCACCCAAGATCACCAAGGCCGAGATTTCTTTTTTCTGAATTGCCGCCGCCAGAGCTTCCATGGAGGCCAGGTGCGTGGGGCGATCGGGATTCATGACCGGGTAATAGGTGACAGTGCGGCCAATATTACCTAAAGCATCATTGAGTACACCGATTAACGCGTGCAATTCCAGCGGTTGATTGGCACCAGCTACCAGCACGCAGCGGCCCTTATTGGCCAGCAGATCAGCCGCCATTACTTTCAGAGTTTTGTCACCGTTACCGATATTCACATTTCCCGGTGTTGGGATTTCAACACCCAGCACCAAGCCCTGTTTTTTAAGTTCAGCCGCCAGTAAACAGGCTACAGCCGGCACATCTTTGGCGGGAACGGGAATGCGATGCCGGGCATTTTCAGCCATGGAACCGGTCATGGTAAAGGTGGACTCCACCACATAAAGCCGATTCATGGATGTGGCGCTTTGGCCATTTTCCGGATTGGTTAATTGCCGGCCTTTCGCAAAATCACGACCAAGTTTTACCGCCATCGGATCGCCGACGAAAAAGTCCTGATCAAAGGAGACAATCACCTGTGCTGCGGAAAGATCCGGCACTGCCCGTCCGGGCTGCCCAAATACCATGCGCAGGCCTTCGCGGCCCGCATCATCTGAAATAGGCTCATATTCAAACCATTGCGATTCAGGCAGGGCTTGAACCATGCGTTTGTGCATATCAGCCAAACTTGGCGATGACGAATTACCGGAAAGTATGGCCAAGCCTTTGCCGCCGGTTTTTTTGAAACTGGCTAATTGTTCCTTCCAGAAGGCTTCAAAGGTAGCCCAATTGGAATCAGCGGCCTTACCCTGAGCATCACGCTGTAAAACCGAGCGACTGCGGTCGGGGTCATAGACATTCAATACGCTGGCCTGGCCGTAGGCATCGCTGCCGCCGCGGTTAAGCACATGCTTGGGGTTGCCATCCACTTTTATGGGCCGGCCATCAACACTGGTGACCAACATGCCCTGGGCCACGCCGCCAAGTTCCATGGCAGTGGTATATTGCACCGGTGTGCCGGGGTCACGGTTGGCCGGGCGATGGGCATACGGAGCCAGCGTTTCCATGGGCCAGCGGCAACCCGCCAGTCCAGCTAATGCAAAGGAGGCTCCCATAATTTTCAGGAAACGCCGGCGATTGGAATCCAGGAATTCCGACGCATGCGACGTGAATTCCCGATCCACAAATTCGCGGAAATCCGGCGTATCGGCCAGATCGTCAAGGCTGCGCCAGTATTCTTTACCGCTCAAATTATCCGTTTTCAGTGGTGGCATGTCTCACAATCCGTCAAAAGCTTCGTGCTGGGAATATGGTAACGCTTCATAAGGTACTGGCCCAGATTCTTGGGTAGCGTTGCCACCGTCAGGCCGAGGTCGCTGGCCAGTTTTACCTTGTTCTTTCCAGTCCAGTTCAAATTCGTCACTTCATCACGCGGGCGCAGGTTCGGGCCCGGGTTCTCATGGCAGGAAAGACACCAGTCCATGCTCAACGGCTTGGCCTGATAAACCCGTTCCATGTGATTGACCTGACCGTGGCACACCAGGCAACTGATGCCGGCATTCACATGCGCAGCGTGATTGAAGTATACGTAGTCCGGCAGTTCATTGACCTGTTTCCATGGAATTGGCATACCCGCCATTTTCGGGTTACCGGTGCCGTAACTATTCCTAAGCCATTGGAGCTTGGCACTATTGGCGGCGATTTGGGTGTGGCAGTTCATGCAGGTTTGCGTGGGGGGAATGGCGGCAAACGCGGCCCGCTTAACATCGGAGTGGCAGTATTCACAGTTAATTCCCAGCTTGCCGGCGTGAAAAGCGTGGCTGAAGGGGACGGGCTGAACAGGTTGGTAGCCGACGTTTAATGTGCGGGCGCTCCAACCAAACCAGACAATGGCAATAATATAAATGGGAAGTATCGCACCGACCGCCAAAGTCACTAGGACCGCGGTGTTCGACCACTTTGGGAAAACGAAGAACTGCTTTTCACTCATGGTTCGTGTCGCATTCCTTTTTGGCAACAATCCTCAACATGCCCTGATTTTCAGGGCCGTTTCGATGTTGCGATATCGGCCTTGTCCATCCAACCCTTTCACCATCTTGCTAAAAGACTGTGAAAGATTGCACAAAGTCTGGCCAAGATAGTAATGCTACGCTTTTCTCCCGTCAATCCAACGATTGAATTTTTCTTTTCTCTCGGTTGTTTTTTTGCCGCGCCGTGCCGCAAATCGCCGATTTCCGCGTATGCGTCCGCACCGGGGCGAAGATTGTCCGTGATTCGATGGATAACCCAGTGCCCTGTTCCACCCGTAATTACGGGTTGACGGAGGGCCAAGGGGTTGTGGGCGCGAAGCGAGGAGGATTACGTATGGATACATACGTTGACGACGAGCGACAAAGCCCACG
>JAJYGE010000442.1 GCA_021785155.1 Planctomycetota bacterium | reverse complement strand
GCACCATCCTGTCCAAAAGATACTTCGATGCCAAATTCATGTGGCGTAACTGTGCAGGCCGACGTAGAAAAAGTTCACGCCAATCCAGTTAAACATCATGACCGCAAAGCCGACCACGGAAAGCCACGCCGTCCAATCAGGTCGATATTTGGGGGTTACAAAACGCAGATGCACAATAATCAGATACACCAGCCATGTTACCAGCGCAAAGGTTTCCTTGGGATCCCATTCCCATGGCCGGCCCCAACTGAAATCCGCCCAGACGGCACCAAAAATAATGCCGGAACCCAGAAACCAGAACCCCATTTGCAAAATCACTATATTGGCCGCATCCAGTTGCAGCAGGAATTTATTGCGCCGTACCGCCAAATCCGCCATCGCTGCGGGCGTACAGGCCGCCGTTGGACGAGCTTGTGAAAAATCCCCTAAATGGCCGGCCACCAGGGATGAACCAATACCACTGGCCATGGTCATGGCCGGGCCGCCACCATGCCCCGGGCCATCGCCGGGATTCATGCGATAATACAACTTCACCAGCAGATACAGCACACCCAGACAGAAGCTCGCGGCAATTAACGCATAACTGCTGATGACGGTATTGACATGAATATAAAGCCAATACGTATTCAGCACACCATCCACGCGACCGATATTCGCGCCGATATTGGCTCCCAAAACAAACGGCACCACAAAACACGCCGTCATCGCCAGGAAGCCGACAAAACTCATGGCCAGGCCAAAGAGATTGTTCTTCTTCCAATATTCCAAAATCAGGCCAATCACGCAGCCGACAAATGCCGACCCCAGGACGCTCTCGAATTCATTCTGAATGGGAATCCGCCCGGCCAGCCACCAGCGCACGCCCATGAACAGCGCATGAACCAGCACGGCGGCGGTAAAAAATATCAAAGCTGGCTTACGCACCGCCGGTACTGCGCCCACGGCGGCAATAACAAAGAGCGTCAGCGAAATAAAATAAAGAAATACACCCACAATTGTGCCATCAAACAGCCGGTCATACCACAGTTCCACCAGCCGCTTAAGAGGCGATGGATAAACGGCCGGATTAATGACCGGCAGTACCTTAGCCAGCGTTTTAATGCCTTCATTGGCTTCCGAAGCGCTGTTATCCTGCCACCCCTGCCCCAATGAAATTAAGCCCAGGACAATGCTTAGAGATTGTTGCCGGGTGTAACCGGGAACAGGTTTAATATTGGCATTCATCTTAAGCATTTTGCGCACCACCGATCCGGTGTTCGGCAGCAAATCCAGCGGTACCAGCCAATCCTTCGATTTCTCCCCCGCCGCCGGCGGTACGATTTTCATTTCCGAGGAAAGATTCTGAAATGTTTCCAGAGCTCTGCTGACTTCCGCCACACCAGAACTCAACGCGGCAGTAGAGCTGATTTTTACCAGCAGTTTATGCACATCCGCACGCGCCATAAAATCTGGGCTTACCGTGCCTTGCTGCAAGATGCGCTTAGCCTCCGCTTTGGAAACCAGCCGACCCAGCCGTTCACGGATCGGAACCGTTTCCACAAAAATGCAGTTCCGGTTGTCCCAGGCCTGTGGGCGAAACGCCATATCCAATACCGTATAAAGCGGATCCTGCCCGTTGATACTGTCAAAGCCACAAATGGCTTGCACCGTTTCACTGGCCCAACTTGCAATGGTTTTAACCTGATCATTGTTTTGCACCGCCAGAATACGCAGCGGCGCAAGGTTGATCTGCTTCTTGAACGCGGTGCGGTTCTGATGCTGAATGGCCGCGGTGCGCCGCATGAGCTTCATGCTGGCAATGGGATTAACTTGCGGAGAACCGGGGCCAATTTCCGGATGACCTGCCGGCATATCCGCGGGTGAACCCTGTTGAATCGGCATGGTCGCCCGGACATTCATGACTGCCATCGCCGGAATCGCGGCGGCCAGCACTATAGCCAGGAGAGATACAATGTGTTTGATCTTCATTACAACACCTCTTAAAAATTCCACTACGTGGTTACGACGTTTCCGCCTGATGCGGACTCACTGGCTCGTTTTTGCGCAGCCGCAAACCGGGCCAACTGCTGTTTCTTTATATTTAGCAAAACAGGCTTGACATAAAAAGCGTAACCAATTCCAAAAATAATCATAATCACACCCACAATCATTGGATACAGGCCATTGGTATTGCCCACGCCCAGAACCGTGAACGGCGTGCCACTGGCCTGCTTACCAAATCGCGCCTGGAAAAAATGCTGCCCATCCAATGTTTCCGGGTGATTTAGATGAATCACCGCCACTGTTGACTTGTGCGTTTGCAAATTGGTAAATTTTACTTTGCTGATAAAATCGCGCGGAAAGCTGTTGCCACCGGGATAAAATAATTCCTTGCATGACAGCAATGTCAGTGCCGCGGGGAGTTTCCACTGCAGCGTGGAGAATACAAAACCGACTTTTCCCACACCGGGCACACCGACCGCTGTTGGAGCAAGATCGCCATGCAGGCCGAATTGTTGGAACGGCACAAATATCTGATTATCCGTCCACTTTCCGCGCGATACCGCAAGCTGTAATACACAGTGCCCCATGGTCTGTTCCAACTGTGGCCGCCTTTGGGCAACGGGAATCAGTTCCGGCCTATAAACCACATTGGCCAATTCCTGCACGGAAATGCTAAAGGGGATGCCCGCAACCGCTGTAGCCACGGGATGACCAATGGCAATCGGATATTGCGTTACCGCCCCACCCGCCGCACGCTGGATGACCGTGAGCTTTCCCGATTTATGCTCCACAATCCAGAACTGATACCGCCGGGCATCTTCATAGCGAATATGAATCTGATGATCGATCTTATCGGGAATCAATTCCCGCTTACCGTGGTTAAAAATGAAATCCACAGTTTTAGTCGGATACCTGAATAGCGCCACGCGTTGAAAATGAAAGGGCTTGGCCTTTCCGTCCGCGCGATACACATCAATCATGTAGGCCTGACTGTCGGCTCCCTGATACCCTTTGGAAAGAAGGGGCATTTTAATTTCCTGTCGGGCAATGATCGTATAGGGTGTGCCGGAAAGCCTTAGTTTCTCATTGGGTTTAATCACCAGCACCTGCCGAAAATGATCCGCCGGAACACTGACAATCAATGCGTTATTGCCCTTAAAGCTCGTGGTAATATCGCGTAGTCGCCGCGCACTGGGATGATACAGATATTCAATACCGCAGGGCAAACCGGAATCCGCCACACGCAGTCGCGGTGTTTTCGCCAGCAGCCATTGCCCGCCGCTGGCCATGCCGGTAGCACTTAAATTAAATTCCAATGCGGGTTTTCGCGCTGGTTGGCCCGGCTGACGTTCAACCGCCAGAGCTTCCAAATGTGTATACGGATAATACCCCACCACCCGCACCTTCACGGACGACAATGCCGGTGAAAGCTGGGCAACCATTTTCACGGGAGCCGCAATATTGATCGGATGATGATTCTTGGTTGATCGCTCTCTGAACAACGGCAATGAGGGCAGCGGCAACATGGCCGACTTGCCCGGCGCATTACCAGCCTTCATAAATAGAGCCCGTTCGGAATTATCATAATAATGATACACGGTTTGATGGAGAAAAATCCGAACCATGCCTTCTTTTTTTAATCCGAAGTAGAAGAACAATCCCACCAATAGCGTAATAATGCCCGTATGCACCGTCCACACGCCGAGTTTGTAGAGCGTTAACGGAATTCTCCGCAACGTGACGGTAATCAGCGTTGTCGCCAGCAGCGCCGTGAGAACCACCATGGGCGGTGCATTAAAAAAACCCATGGTCGATACATCAAAATAACTGCGCACGCTCGGTAGACCTGATCCAACGGCAATATAGGCGGTGGTTAAAAACAGCCAGACCAGCCCCAGCTTTACTGAACTGAAAAACCGCACCAGCCGTCCGACTGGGCCATTGTATGCGGCGAGACGATCAAGAAATCGGCCAGCCGCCGCCGGGCCACGACCAATGCGCAACACAAGTCGTTCCGTCAACCATAACGGTGGCGCAACTTTCGATTCTGTTGCCGACGGCATAGCGCCGGTGTTGGGGACTTCAAGCGTACGGGTCATCTTGTTCCTCTACCACAAGGGCTGACACCATAGTACCGTGCCAACCCCGAAAAAGTCGATTGTAGCGAATCGCCCCCCGTAAGTCTTGTGAAATTAATCACAAATTGAAAAATCAGATTTTCACCTACACATTTACGCATTTTTAAAATTAGCCCATGAACCGTTTATCCGCCAACCGCAGTCGCTGCGCAGCATACCGCCCCTGCAGGTGCCTTTCCGTGGACTCTATACGCGAATATTACCCGCAAGGTTTGGCGGTCCTCGCGCGGCAACATGAAAGGCGTTTCTGGCCGCACCCGATATCGAAGCCCAACGCAACGGAATTGGGCCTGCTATCCGCCCGAGAGGTGCCGGATACTCATGAACGGCGCTAAAAAAATAGCGCCATGCTTGACCGCCCGCCCCGTGGATGTTAATATTTTAGCGCCTAGATCGCGCGATCATATTTCCCAACACGGAGCACCCAATGGAAAACGCAAAGAATTTGAGTCGGCGGGAGCGCCAGATCATGGATGCGGTCTATTCGCGGGGCGAAGCCAGCGCCGCGCAAATCCGTGCGGATATTCCCAATGCTCCCAGTGACTCGGCCGTCCGGGCGATGCTGCGCATACTTGAAGATAAAGACTTTCTAAAGCACCGCGTGACCAACGGCAAATACATTTACAGTGCCGTTCAAGAACGACGCAGTGCCGGTAAGGGTGCCTTGAACGGCGTGCTCCGGACATTCTTTGGCGGCTCCGCCGTGCAGGCGGTTGCCGCCCTGCTCGAACAGCGCGGTGCGGTTTCGCCTGATGAACTCAAGGAACTTTCCGATTTAATCGCGGACACACGAAAAAAGGGGAACATTCATGACAACCATTAATCCGTTACCCGACGTTGTCACCGTGGTTCCATTTTGGCTGGCTTTTCTCGCCAAGGGGTCGTTAATTTTACTCGCCGCCTCCATCGCGTCACTTTTTCTCCGGAAAACTGCCGCGAGCCTGCGCCACAACATCTGGCTGGCCGCACTATGCGCGGCGTTGCTGATGCCCTTAGCCCAGTTGTCGCTGCCGGCCTGGCGACCAACGTGGCTCGCTATCGGGTGGACGCATAATTCCCAATCGCCGGCGACTCTCCCCGCCGCCGCTTCGACGAATGCGCGTGCGCCCGGCGATCGGCAACTCCCCAATCGCGCGGCCCAGCCGATGCTAACCGGTCGCGAGCCGAGCTATCAAGCAATGCGCCCACAGCAGCCGGGAACTCCGGTTGTCCAAGCTGGTGCAGGGGCGAACGGAGGCCCCGCCCGCAGATCGGCAGCGCGCTTTAACCCACTTAACTGGCTGCTCTTGCTCTGGGCTTTGGGCGCGGCACTGCTGATTCTCCGCCGGTTGCGCGCCGAGGGATCTATTCGAACATTCGTTCGCCCGTCCGCGCCTGCGGATACAACGCTACTTGCGGAACTGGATAAGGCCAAGGCAGAAATTGGATTCCGTCGTTCCGGCTCGCCGCTGCTGCTGCTTTCCGGCGCGGTGCAGGTTCCATGCACACTGGGATTCTTCAGTCCGGCAATCCTGCTCCCCGTGACCGCCGTTGAATGGTCGATGGATCGGTTGCATACCGTGCTGCTGCACGAATTAGCGCATGTCCGACGGCTGGATTGCCTTTGGCTGCTTATCGGGCAGATGGCGCGCGCACTGTATTGGCCCAATCCGCTGGCTTGGCTGGCGACAAGCCAATTGCGATCAACATGCGAAGAGGCATGTGACAATTGCGTCCTGCGCTGCGGCCGGGCACCGACGGACTATGCCGACGACCTCGTCGCAATTGCCGGATCATTGCAATCTCGTTACCGCACCCAGAGAGCCGCATTGGCCATGGCGCGGCCATCGACCTTGAAATACCGCGTCTTGGCGATACTTGACCAGCATCGCAACCGGCGGGCAATCGCAGCGCCCGCGCTCGCGGCCATCGTCTTTCTGACCTCTATATGTTTAGTATTTATCGGAAGCCTGCACGCCGGAAATGCAGCTCCGGGTGCTTCCGGAATCCCGGCACCATCCACCATTCCCTCGGCGTCGGCCCACGCGGTAACCTCCGGCGGCAAACAACGCATGTTGCATCT
>JAJYGE010000192.1 GCA_021785155.1 Planctomycetota bacterium | reverse complement strand
CACCGCGATGGACGTGGTTTCGAGAATCGTGTTGATTTCTCTCCAGTTATGCAGGGCCCCTAATTGATCCGCCCCGATCAGCAGAATAAAAGTATCAGCGGGACGATCTCGTCGCAGAATAGCCAGCGTGTCTATGGTGAAACTTGGCGGCGGACGCAGAAGTTCAATATCAGAGACTTCCATTTTTGAATCATTGCCAATGGCCAACCGCAGCATGGCCAGCCGATGTTGCGGGGCGGAGGCACCGTTGGGGGATGATAATTTATGCGGTGAGGTATTAGCCGGGATGAACATCACCCGATCCGCGTGCAGTGTTTGCAGAGCCGCCCGAGCGGTTTGCAGATGCCCGTTATGCACAGGATCAAAGGTGCCGCCGAAAAGAAGTATCTTCGCCATAGCCATTGCTCATCTTGCAGGCAGATTCTAAACTGGCGGAACATAATCCGGGCTGGGCCGGAGTGGAATTTTCTGGAGCCGCCAATGCGTATTTATACCCGGCAGGGCGATCAGGGCCAAACGACTTTATTTGATGGCAAGCGCGTCAGCAAGGACGATCTGCGGCTGACCACCTATGGTACGGTGGATGAATTAAACAGTTGGCTGGGGCTGGCGGCGTCAATATGCCGCCATGAGCGGCTGCAGACAATGATCGATACATTACAACACCAATTATTTGATCTCGGCGCTGATTTGGCTACGCCCTTGGATTCGCCCAACAGCGCGTTGGTTCATCGCGTCAGTGCGGAACAGGCCATAGTTATGGAACAACAGATGGATGCCGCTACCGCCGAACTGGCACCGCTGAAGCAATTTATTCTTCCCGGCGGCTCACCTCTGGCGTCACATCTGCATATCGCGCGAACGGTGTGCCGACGGGCCGAGCGGCATCTGGTGGAACTCATGCGGCACGAGCAGGTGGGCGGCGCGGCATTGATTTATCTCAATCGCTTAAGCGATCTGCTGTTTGTGATGGCGCGATTGGCCAATAAACTCGACGGCCATCCAGAAACAGTGTGGCAGAAGCAGCCGTGATAACGCACTATATCCAGGAGAAATAACCGCCTCCTTGACCGGGGTGAGTGGCAATATTTCCGGGCGGATGCGGCGGTGGCTGTCGCCGCAGAGCAGAGAACCGTAGAGTCCCGGCGCGGGGCCTGTCGCAAGATGAGGCACCCCTGCGGCCTACTTACTACTCTCTCAACACCGACGTCTGCCGCGCAAAACGCGCGGTGCAAGCACACGCGGCTAAAAGAGGATGGGGCGTTCCGACACCACGCGCAGATTTATTGCCACGCCGTTGACCGAACACGGGAACCATGGCAGGTGCCATCCGTTCAATAAGCGGTTATACTTTCCACTTTGCTACGGAGAAGCGTGAATGTCCATCGTTGCCGCTGAGGTACCAAATTACATCGTCCATCGCTGGCGTGCGGCCCGAGCGCAGCTGAAAAGCATGAAGGCCGATGCGTTGCTGGTGTCGTATTATCCGGATGTCAGTTGGCTGACCGGTTTTGAAGGCGATGACTCCTGGGCACTGCTGACCGCCGAGGCCATTTGGCTGATCAGCGATTTTCGGTATGCCGAACAAATCGCCCGCGAATGCCCTTGGGTAAATGCGATCATGCGGAAGAAGAGGCTTTCGGAAGAGCTTATCAAGATATGCAGAAAAGCAAGGACGCGCGTGCTGGCCATACAGCAAGAAAGTGTTACGCTCCGACAACAGGCGGCCATCGCGGAATTTACCAAACCCGCTGGAATACGCCTCAAAGCGATTCCTGAAGTATTGGTGCAATTGCGCAATGTTAAAGACAGCAATGAAATAGCCCTCATTGAACAGGCCGTCATGATTGCGGAGCATAGCTTTGACGCACTAAAGGTTCACCTGAAAGCGGGACAGACGGAAAATGAAATTGCCGGCCTGCTGGTATACGAAATGCGTCGCCGCGGCGCTTCCAACGCCAGTTTTGATCCCATTGTGGCGGCCGGCGCGAATGGGAGTCTTCCCCATTACCGCCCCGGCGCGGTGAAGTTGCAGAATAACTCGGCGTTACTGGTGGACTGGGGGGCATTATTCAACGGGTACCGCTCCGATCTTACCCGGATGATTTTTCTGGGTGACCCGCCGCGCAAGATCCGGGAAATTTATCAGATTGTTCTCGAAGCGCAGGAAGCGGCTCTTGCGGCAATTAAACCGGGTGTGCAAGGAAAAAAAATTGATAAAATAGCCCGCGACATTATTGCCAAAGCCGGCTATGGCTCTGCTTTTGGGCATAGTCTGGGGCATGGTATCGGACGTGATATTCATGAGCAGGTATCGCTTTCCCAGCGTGCTGATGTTATCCTGACGTCCGGTATGGTTGTCACCGTGGAGCCGGGAATATATCTTCCCGGCGTTGGTGGCGTGCGGATTGAGGATGATGTGCTGGTGACGGATAATGGCTACCGCGTGTTAAGCCGCCTGCCCAAAACCTTGAATTCGGCTCGGCTATAATCCCCGCGTTGTGCGGTGGATGGCTTTCGGAGAATATATCACTATGGCAAGCAAGGAAACGTTTACAGACAATAAACGGGTCAAAGACCTCATCAAACTCATGTCGGATCACGGCCTGACCGAAATTGAGCTGGTCGAAGACAAAGCCAAAATACGCCTCAAGCGCGATTTTGCCCCCGTCGGCATGCCCGCGATGGCGGCCCCCATGATGCCTATGGCGGTTCATCCCGCACCTGTGCCGCAACCGGCGCAAGCAGTTGCGGGGACATCCGCGCCGGCAGTGGATGAAGACCTCGCGGCCATTAAATCGCCGATGGTTGGAACCTTTTACACGGCCGCCAATCCGGATTCTGAACCTTTTGTAAAAGTTGGAACAAGCGTTGAAAAAGACACTGTGGTCTGCATTATTGAAGCCATGAAAGTCTTCAATGAAATCAGGGCGGAAGTCAGTGGTGTAGTAACCAGGATACTCGTGCAGAACGGCCAGCCGGTGGAATATAACCAACCGATGTTTCTGCTGAAACCGCAATAAAATCTCTTATTGCGGCATCGATGAGGAAGATATGTTTTCCAGAATTCTTGTTGCCAATCGCGGCGAAATAGCTTTGCGCATCATCCGGGCCTGCCGGGAACTGGGCGTTGAGGTGGTGGCGGTTTTTTCAGAGGCGGATCGTGATGCCGCATATTTGAAACTGGCCGACCAGGCCATCTGCATTGGTCCAGCGCCTGCCGCGGAAAGCTACCTGAACATTCCCCGCATTATATCCGCCGCCGAAGTAGCCGATGTCCAGGCCATCCATCCCGGCTTTGGATTTCTCTCGGAGAATGCCCACTTCGCGGATGTCTGTCGCAGTTGCAAAATTGAATTTATAGGACCATCGGTTGAATCCATGAAAATGCTGGGATCCAAACTGGCTTCCAAAGACCTCGCCAGGCAATGCAAAGTTCCCCTGACCCCCGGCAGCGATGGCCCGGTCAAAACCGAAAAGGAAGCCGTGGAGGTCGCAAAAAAAATCGGCTATCCCGTGATTATCAAAGCCTCCGCCGGCGGTGGTGGCCGCGGCATGCGGGTAGCGCACAATGAAATTACCCTTAAAAGCTCATTGAATGCGGCCCGCGCCGAAGCTGAGGCCGCATTCAAAGATGCCACCGTGTTCATTGAAAAATATCACGAAGAACCGCGCCATGTGGAGGTTCAAATTCTCGGTGACAAGCATGGCAATGTTGTCCATCTGTTTGAACGCGATTGCTCTATTCAACGGCGACACCAGAAACTGGTGGAAGAGTCTCCGTGCCCGATTATTGATGAACAAACGCGACAGGAACTCTGTGACAGCGCGGTCCGTCTGGCTAAAGCCGCCGGTTATTATTCCGCGGCCACGGTTGAATTTGTCATGGATAAACAGAAGAAGTTCTACTTTTTGGAAGTCAATACGCGGATTCAGGTGGAACATCCGGTGACGGAATCCGTTACCGGGCAGGATTTGATCCAGTGGCAACTGCGGATCGCGGCGGGAGCGAAAATCGATATTGCCCAAAAAGACATCCGCCTCAATGGGGCCTCGATTGAATGCCGCATCAATGCGGAAGACCCGGATCGCAATTTTACTCCTTCGCCGGGTTTGCTGGAGGAATTCGCGGTACCCGGCGGTCCGGGCGTGCGTCTGGATACCCATGCGTATCAGGGGTATCGCATCGGACCGAATTATGACAGCATGATCGGTAAGCTGATCGTTCATCGCCCCACCCGCGATCAGGCGATCGCCACGATGCGGCGAGCACTGGATGAATTCCGGGCCGGGCCGGTTAAGACGACTATTCCGCTGCATCGCTTTATTATGAATTCACAGGATTTTCGGGAGTCCCGCGTTGATACCGGATGGATTGAACGCACGCGCCGTGCAACGTGATCCCCGGACGTTACCGGTTAATCTGTATTGAGTGAACCGTGACTATGAGCAGCAGCGCACATTGCATGAGTCTTTTTCTCCTGGCGCTGGTGCTTGCAAGCCCCGCCGCCGTGCCGGCGGACGGCACAGTTACCCTTTCCGGGCGCATCGCTTCCGCCCGGAATATCTCGCGCATCGAAGCGGTTGAACGCAACCGGGCCAATGTCCTGGCGGTCAGCAGGAATCAGCCCACAAGCTGGGTTTTCCCGGGAATTATTAACGCTTCCACCGGCGCATTCCGCATCGCGGATATTCCCACCGGGCACACTTATGACCTCATCGTTTTTGCCGGGAAAGCGCGTTGGGAGGGCGTTAATATGCGCTACTACCGCCCGGTACTACCCGGTCCACCGATGACCCGAGGTGATTTGAAACAGATTGTCACCTTCATTGAAAAAATTCCGCGTTTTACCAACTACAATCACCCCCTCTGGATTGCCGGCGATCATAACCACGCCACATTGGTAGTCGAGCAGATACGTTCAAAAAGTTTTTATTCCGCGGGTCGTCATTCCATTATTTTTCGCGTGGCGGTCTGGTATTTTGAACGTTATTATTCGGGCTGGCAGAAGGTCAGTAATCTCGGCAAGGTGATGACGCGCTGGCGTGGTCCGGCGGATCAAATTACCAATCCGTGGCAATATCTGCCGGCCCTGGGGGGAATTCATATCTCCAAGACCGGAAAGTATAAGGCCATCAACGTCACATTACCCAAGCCCAGTTCGCATTATGGGCTGGATGGCCCTATTATCCCGCAAAGCGGCGGCAGCAGAATTAATCCGGGAAGCGTCGTGCATTGATTTTTTGAAGGTTGCGGATTTATGCGACATTTCACCAATCCGAAACTTTTGGACTGGAGCATTCGTGTTCTAATTTGTGTGATCGTGGTTTTGCTGGCCATCGTACTATTTCGCAATTTTGCCCATAATCCCGATTCCCGCTCCCCGACGGGCCGGTACAATGTCAAATCGTTCGGTGCCACCGGCAATGCCACAACGCTGGACACCGCCGCCATTCAACATGCAATTGATACATGCAGCCGCTTTGGCGGTGGAAAAGTGGTTTTCCCCGCCGGGACATATCTTTGCGGTACACTGGAATTAAAAAGCAATGTCATGTTGGATCTGCTGGCCGGTTCCGAGATTTTTGGATCACCGGATATTAAAAATTACCATACGGTCGATCCATTTATTGATGGCGACGGCCAGCCATTTGGCTACTGTCTCATCGGAGCCAATCACGCCGACAACATCGGTATCGAAGGGACCGGTGCCGTCAACGGCGATGGTGTGGGATTCCGCGGGGACCGTCCGTTTTTGATTCGTCTGGCCCACTGTAATGGTATAACCGTGCGGGATGTCACACTTGAACAATCCGCGGCATGGGGATTAAATCTTTATCGCTGCCGACAGATTCTGGTCAATGGCGTGCATATCTGGAATCACGCCAATTACAACAATGACGGTATCGACGTGGACTCCAGCAGCCTCGTGCGCATCACCCACTGTGACATAAACTCCGAGGATGACTGTATATGTTTTAAGACAACCACGCCGACAAGTTGCTCGCATATCCGAGTGGATCATTGTCGATTAAGCAGCCAGTGCGCGGATGTTAAGTTCGGCAGCGAAACCATGGGTACCATGCGGGATATTCATGTGAAAAATTGTTATGACTATGACACCCGTCTGGGCGGAATTAAAATTTTATCCGTTGATGGTGCCCATATCAGCAATGTGCGATTTGACAACATCATCATGAAAAATGTGGATAT
>JAJYGE010000104.1 GCA_021785155.1 Planctomycetota bacterium | reverse complement strand
CGATAGGAGGCTGTAAAATCAACCCGTTTTGCGTCTTGAGGGCAGCTTCTTTCTGGTGGCTACATGGACGCCACGGTGCGGGAGTGCTCGGGGCAGGATCACTTCCGCCAGTTCCAGCAACCGCTGCACCGATTCCCGCGGCTGCAGGATGCAATGGCATAATGGTTTGCCCTTAATAACCATCTACAAATACCTCAATGGACAACGGTTGCCCGATGGCATCGCCTGCGTTAATGATCTGACCGCCGCGAAGGTCATGCGCACATTGCTTAGAGCGGGCGTCAAAATTCCGAAACAGATCAAGCTCACAGGATTTGACGATACGTCCACTGCGGCTTTGCTGTCGGTCCCATTAACGACAGTGCGGCAGTCGCCGGAGGCCATGGCCATTCAGGCCATCACGGTCATGCAGCAGCGGCTGGATCGCCCCGACCTGCCGGCAATCACGTTGTCGATTGCCTGTAAGTTAATTGCGCGTGAATCCAGTATTACTCATGAATCAAATAATCCGGCTCGCTGAGGAACCAGATTCGCGGCGGACAAATGTCGAGGCATAAGGGATGGCACCGGAGTTGCTGGTGTGTCCAAAGAAAGATTGTTATGTGATCGCATAATATATAAATATAATATATTAACTTATGAATGTAAATGGTGTAATAATGATTCCAGAGATTTAATTTTCTCCATTTATTTAGGCTCAAATAATGCGAATAATATGGTTTTATACATGGAAAAAGGGGCTGATGCGGGGACCCATAATAGAAAAAAATGTAAAAATTATTTTGTACTTGCATTTAATTTTATAGTGCGTATACTAATAAACAATGTCATCCGGGTTTCTTATCACTTGAACCCGGAGGTGTTGTTGAAAATTGAGGTGTTGAGCAGAATCACTGACAGAATAGTAGGTTTCAGTATTGTTTGTTCTGCCGCGTGTTGCGGCAACCCGTAACCTGCCCGGTCGGCGGGTATGTTGAGAGGCTCCCATGGGGAGCAGGAGTGTTTTATGTCCATGGGTATTGGAAATGGAAAAAGCGGGAGTGCCTTGGCTGTGGGAACTGTGGCTTTGCTGTGGGCGGGTGGGATGGTGGCAGTGCCATTGGCGGCGAATGCAAACGTGGTTGTGAACGGTGGCTTCGAGAGCGGCTCTGGAAATACGCCGAGTGATTGGTTTATAGGCGGTGGCGGGTCCCGTTCAAACCTTGCGGCTGCCAGCGGCTCGTACTCAGGCGAATATACCGCGACGGCGGGTAACAGTAATGGAATGCTCGCCTTGCGGTCGTACGGCGTTAACCTCCTGAATAATTCTGCAGCCGCTATTCCCGGTAACCGAATAACAATTAGCTGGGATTGGGAGTTCAGCAATATTACTGAGCCAACCGACACCACTAATACCCAAGGTTTAGGGATTTGGGTGCGATTCTTCAACGCGACGCCCGTTAATAACAG
Organism: Planctomycetota bacterium; assembly: GCA_021785155.1. The sequence goes on along the minus strand of JAJYGE010000104.1, from coordinate 4,776 downwards.
TGAAAGCGGTACGTTTTTAGGGCAATTCTTTTTCGGGACCGGCGATGGAACGTCTGTGGGATACGGATTAGGATCACAAGCCCATTTCATCGCGGAAACGGCAACATACTCTGCTCCGGTCGGCGCTGAGTCTATGGATGTCATTTTTGGCCCCGTCGTAACAGGTGTATCGGGGACCGCCTTCGTGGACAACATAAGCGTAAGCGCAGTTCCGGAACCATCAGCGCTGGGTCTGTTGGCGGTTGGCGAGATTGGCCTGCTGCTGGCCAAGCGCCGAAATATGATGTCGCGGACGCAGACGATCAATCCATGGGATTCGTAATATGGAATGCTTTGTGCTGGTCGCTTTTAGATCTTACTTCTCGATGGTGCCGCGCGGCACCGGGGAAGAGAGAGAAACGGCGATAATCGGCAAAGTTGTTTTTTTGGAGAGTTTATCATGATTACGCGAAACAGTAGAATTTCCATACAGCGGGATAGGGTATTATTCCGCCTGTCACTGGCGGCAGCGGGGATGGCCGCAATCGGGGTGGGGCTTGGCTGGGCTTCCGAAACGCGGGCGGCTCTGGCTGGGTTCGGGACCAATAATTCCGGTCCCGTGTATCCCTCCGGCCAAACCACGGGAAATATAGCGCAGAGCAACGGCACGGTGACGCTGAATTTTAACGCAAACGGCGATAATCCTACGCCTACAGGTGTTCCCAATGTCAATAACGGTGCCCTCACCTTGACCACCACCGATGGCAACGAGCAATCGAGTGCATGGTTTAACAACGCACAACTGTTAATTTCCCCTTGGACGGCAACCTTCCAGTATGTTACGCCCAGCGGTGCCGGGGCGGATGGATTCTACTTCGGCGTTCAAAATACCAGTGCTGGTGTCAATTTATTAAATGGTAACGGCAGCCAGAAGGGGTTTACGACGGGCGGCACTGCCTCTGCAAAGAGCTTTGGCGTCGGGGTGGAAACGTATAACCAATCGAACTTCCAAGTGGCCTATCAGACATCGGGAAGTACGGGCAATGAATCCCAAACGACCGTTAGTGCTACGTCACCGGTGAACTTTCGGGCTGCAAATTCGCCGGTTGATGTTACCGTCTCCTACGATGGCGGTACCACTGTATCATTTCAGGCCAAGCAGGGGACCAATAGCTTTAGCCAGACGGTAAATCTTCCCGAGTCGATTGGGAGCATCCTTGGCGGTCCGATGGGCTACGTTGGATTTACTGGCGGAACGGGTGGATCCAGTGAGTTGCAAACGATAAGCAATTTCAGTTTCTCGTCAGCATCGCTGGTGCCGGTTGCCATCAACGGGTACAACCAAGATTTGATTGTTCCGAATAGCGCTACGCTTAATGGTAATGGCCAGAGCGGTTATGCAGGCTACGTGTCGAAGCAATCTTTTGATAGCGATGGCAACTATTTCTATCAGGCTGGCCTTTCCGGTGCCCCGACCGGGACAGGGTTGCCTGCTTCCGGAATGTTTACCAATGACTCGATCACCTACCAGCTTGGTCCGACCGTCGGGACTGGCACAACGGTCAGTAATGCCCTGCTGCTTAACAGTTCAACAACGTCGGGAACCCTTACGCTAAGCCAGATGGGCAAATTTAACGCCATCGCATTATTGGCGGCCTCTGCCAATGCCAACAGCAACAGCATTGGAAGCGTTACACTCAACTTTGTGGGCCCGACAGGGCAAGCGATCACTGCTACAACCGACTACGGCGCACCGGACTGGTTCCAGCACGGCACCGGTACCACCCCTGATGGTAACTCTTATTGGGTGGCGCTGCAGGGGTTCAATCGGGTGAGCGGCAACGGTACCTTTGATACCGCGTACCAGAGCAACAATCCGGAACTCTATACAACGTACCTTAATCTGGCAGACTTGAACGCCATGCTTAACGGGAGTTCCAGTGTGACTGATGGCCTGAACCTATCCGGCGATACGCTTGAGTCCCTCACCTTCAATGGCACGGCTAGCGGAGCTGGTTCAACGGGGATCTTCGCTATCAGCGGATATGCGGTACCTGCGCCAGCCAGTGGAGAATGTTTGTTCTTCGGAATCGTTGGCCTGGGCGTTATCTCACTGCTTCCCGGCAGGCGTCGCGCTAAAGAGATTCTTCGGAGCTAAAGTAGGAACTAAAAATGATTACAACTTAATGGAATATAATGGAAGGGCCGATCAGCCCATGTAATGTGCCCGGCCCTTCCTTCTTTGATTGTTGACCGCATACTGAAAACTGCATGTCTCTTGACCAAGGAGTCGAAACTTGAAACGTCGCGGTTTTACGCTCGTCGAATTACTGGTGGTCATCAGTATTATTGCCATCTTGATCGCCCTGCTTTTGCCAGCGCTGGCCATGGCCCGGCAGCAAGGTGTCAGTATTGCCTGCCTGGCAAATTTGCGGTCACAAGGCCAGATGCTCTTTGAGTATGGAACCACCTATGAAAATGCCATTCCCTGGGGGTGGGATTTTGGCGGAACCCATGACAACTATGGTACCAATGCATGGAATGTACTGGTGTTTTGCAATAATGAAGGAATCAGTGCTCAAGCGCTGTCTGACGAATGGTTTGGACAGCCTTCAACGATCAACAAGCAGCAATATGAACAGGACATGGCGAAGTTTCGTGGCATATTTGTCTGCCCGGGATCTCTCTTGCCTCTGCCGCCGGTGGCGGACACTATCTTCAATGCGACCACCAACATTCCCCCCTCGTACAACGGTACTTACTGTGCCAATCCGAATTACTTTTATATCCTGAATCTTCCGGGCGGAAACAGTTCGTTTAATATTCAGGATCAGACTTTCCTGCTTTCCAATGTGCGCAATCCGGCCCAAATATTAGCCATCGGTGACGCCAGTCAAAATAACGAGCCATCCAATTCACCGCGGCTGCCAACCTTTGACTATGAACAGAATTTTGGTTTTTTCAATAACCTACCGCCTGATTACCTCATACCGGCACAGGGTTTTAACGCCGGCATGGGATTTAATTACGATAACCCGACGGCCGACAGCTACTGGGGTCTGGGATTGCGGTACCGGCATGGCTCCAACATCACGGCTTCCGGCTGGGGCAATGCCGTGTTCTTTGATGGCCATGCGGAGAGTATTCCGATCAACCACAATGTGCCCGGTGCGGCGGCTACGGCACCGGGCGCAACCGGCGAGGTCGGCTTACGGGTGATGAACCTTACCAACCCCATATTGCCGACGAGCATACAGCAGTATTAAGCAGCAGTGTGAAAGTAATTTCGTATTTTAAGGATAAGGAGGTAGGGCGAAAACGTTGTTATGGTAAGTTAACTGGGAGGGGTGTGCCCGTTTTTACTTAAATCGGGCCGGCCGATTGCGTTGCCCCGTGGAACAAGGATTAAAGCCGTGGGTATGCAGTTTGGCAGTGCCATCGGCCGGGCTACCAACTTTGAATTTACCAGCTACTGATCGGTTGTGACCGCTTAAGTGGTGCAGGCTGTGTACCTGCGATTCTCCAGGCGGAGATCTCGCCGATGAGGCCGCCGATAATGGGTGACAATGGGCGGGCCGGTGAAATAAAACCCTCGGCCTCCCTTTTTTTAGCTCAACGCGGTTGAAAACTGAAACCTTCACACTGAACGCTCGGATAGGAGTTTTTTATGAAACGTCGCGGTTTTACGCTTGTGGAACTCCTGGTGGTGATTACCATCATCGCCATACTCATCGCTTTGCTCTTGCCGGCGCTGGCCAAAGCTAGGCAATTGGCTCAAAGCGTGGGGTGCATGGCAAACCTGCGGTCTATAGGGCAGATTACCCAGGAATACGCGTTAACCTACGGCGGTATGTTGCCCCCAGGCGAGAACATTGAACAGGGCGAAAACGGCTGGAAAAATATTCCGTGGTATGGGTGTGACTACGACCTGCTGATTTGCTACCAACTCGGAATTCCGCAGCAGTGGGCCGTTGCCAATGGTGGTTCTCCCTCATTGCCGTTACGCTACCAGAAACCACTGGCGATGGCAGCTAAGGGAACATGGTGGTGTCCCAGCAGTGTTTTGCCAATGACATACCCATATGTGACAGATTACGCGGCGAATCCCAATATATTCTGGCCCAATGGTTATTGTGACCGGATAGGCTCGGTGCGCCACCCAACGGACCTCGTTGAGTTTGCGGACTGCAACCAGGACTTTGCTGACGGCGCTGGCTGGTTCGTGCTCTGGCAGTGGTATGTCCCGAATCAAGAAGCGGGGGGGTACTATGGAAATAACTTGGGAACCTACGTGGCAGGTGGTAACATCACCAATCCCACCACGACTATACCCGCCACGGGTTATGGGGGCGCCGGCAACCTAGATTTTCCGAACGCCTCTTTAGGCGGCATCCGTTACCGGCACATGCTCAATAGTACTGGCGAAGGCTACGCCAATGCGGTGTATCTGGATGGCCACGCCGACAGCATCGGAATGAACGCATTAACGGTCGGAAACGTTGTGCCGAACTGATGCCCGCTTGTCCTGGCCTTTAATCAGCAGGGACTGCGGGAGTAAGGAATAATTCGGTTATGACGTATAATGGGATAAATGTTTGTTTCCCCCATCGAGGGTGGAAGTCTGATCTTCCCAGTTGTTTTGAACGTGTGTACGTGATGTTGCGAAGATATTCTTTCTTTGTATTTGCTGTCGTGGGTGTTATTGCGTTAACCGGTTGCCAATACGCGCGGTTCATGGCTCCCGCAAAACAGGAAATTGACGTCGCACCGCGTTCATGGCCGCGGTTCCCAGTCCCT
>JAJYGE010000209.1 GCA_021785155.1 Planctomycetota bacterium | reverse complement strand
CACACTACTAGAGTTCCTCGTCAGCTTTACCCTTTTGCGGTGACAGTGCCACAGAGCCCTGGTGGGCCGATGAAAATATCAAGGCGTCGTTGATTCGATTTCTATTGCGCGGCCAGGTGCAGGTGTTCCCAGCACCCGCAACGCCCAAGGCGCGGAGCCCGTCCTGTCGATTTAACCCTGTTTTGTGCGACTCCGCCCCATTTTTAGAGCGCCAGGGCCAGTTGCGATCAAGATTTTTGACTAAATCAACAGGCCCAGCGTCGGGGCGGCGGTCGGCGTTCTATTGCCAAGCAAAGTTCGCATGGCAAGGGTCTTTTCACATTACGGTATCGGACCCGCAGAGTACCAGATTTGTGGTATCCAGAGGCGTATGGAAGATCTGTCAAGCCCGTTGGTTTTCATCAGGCCGGAGCATTGGTGCCGTGTTGCATCCGTAATTTCCGTAATTACGGATGCAACACGGCAACAGTTTAATGTGATTGCCCATTTAGTAAGACAGCCATGTCGTTGGCTCTGAGCGTCATGTTAATTTCGTCCAGGCGAACGGTAATGCCTAAATAGTAAACGCTTAAAAACATCTTTGTATATAAAATGGGCGGCCGTGCCCGTCCGCTCATCATCCTGAAAACTCAGCTTGTATTGCATGAAGCTTGGTTCATTAGTGCGATATTGTCCAGCCCAAAGGCAATCCTGGCGTAGCGTGTGTGCGAATCAAACTTGGCCACCGGTTCTGGCATGGCAATTGCATTATTACCGTGTGCTCCGGTTTGCGATGCTGGCATTCCGGAAGCAACCCGCAGCGCTGTTGGAAATATCAGGAAGCCGCTTTTGGTTATCGAACCAATAGCGCTCTTCGTTTCGGTATGAAATGCTCTCCGCGATCTGTTGTAGGTTCGGGAGTGTATTTGGTCCATGATGTTCTAACTCTTGAGCACATGTTGGCTCAAGTAAGAAGGAGGTGGTGTTATTCCCAAAGCCCCGTGGTGAGTGTTGATTATTCGGCTCCGCATCCGTGCGTTTCGGGTGGTTTCCGGAGACTGCGACTGACAAAGTTCGATGAGGTAATCAGAGTATGGATTTAAGTAACTTTTTCACGAAAAAACGACTGCGATGGTGGTCGGTGGTTTCACTTCTTTTGATGCTGGCATTGTATGCCGGCCCACTTTTAGCACAAACGGTGGCACCGGCTGCAGCGCCGGCTGCTGCGGCCGCGCCGGCGGCATCGGCACCCGCGGCATCTGCTCCGGCCGCCCCTAATTATGCCACGCCGACATGGCTTAGCCATGGCGACACTTGCTGGCAGTTAATTGCCGCGACGATCGTGGGCATGCAGAGCATTCCCGGTTTGGCCATCCTATATGGCGGCGTGGTGAAGAAAAAATGGGCGATAAATTCCGCGTTTATGGTGTTCTATGCATTTTCAGCCGTGCTGATTGCATGGTTACTCTGGGCTTACAACATGGGATTCGGCCCGGAATGGACTTCCTTCTTAGGCCACCCCGGACCTGCCGCTAGTATTATGAATGAACTTGGACAGGCCATCGTGCCAGGGCCTAATCCGGCATCGCCCTTTGCCACGGCCGCATTCCCGATGTCGGCGATGGTGTACTTCCAATTTGTGTTTGCCGCCATTACGCTGATCCTTATTGCGGGGTCACTGTTTGGCCGTATGAGCTTTGTAGCTTGGATGTTGTTTGTTCCACTTTGGCTGACATTCTCCTATGTCATTGGTGCATTCAGTCTCTGGGGTGGTGGCTGGTTGGCTCAGTGGGGCGTAATCGACTATTCGGGTGGTTACGTCATTCACCTGGCAGCCGGTGTCAGCGGCTTTACCGCCGCGGCCATTATTGGCCCGCGTCTTAAAAAAGATCGGACCCATTTCAAAGCCAATAACATCCTCATGGTCTTGGCCGGTGCCGGTATGGTCTGGCTCGGATGGAACGGCTTTAACGGTGGTGACCCCTATTCGGCCAATGCCGATGCCGCCGTCGCTGTTCTCAATACCAACGTCGCCACGGCCATGGCACTGTTAACATGGATGTTCTGTGATTATGCCAAGTATGGCAAGCCCTCTGTTCTCGGTGCCGTCAATGGTATGATCGCCGGTCTGGTAGCCATTACACCATCTGCTGGTGTGTGCAACGGTTACGGTGCACTGGTGGTTGGCTTGGCCGCCGGAACCCTTCCCTGGTTCACCATGAACATCCTGGCTAATAAATTGTCCATCTTTAAGAAGGTTGACGATTGCCTGGGAGTTGTACACACGCACGGTGTCGCCGGTCTTACCGGAGGTCTGCTGGTAGGCTTGTTGGCCACAGTGCAAGGCGAAAGTGCCTTTGCCTGCGTGAATACCAATGGCGGTCTGTTCTATGGTGGCGGCATTCATCAGTTGCAACTGCAACTTTGGGGTGCCGGCTTCATCATCGGACTGAACGTTGTGGCCACCGTAGCGATTCTTTACTTCATTAAGCTTTTCGTGCCGCTGCGTATGTCGGACGAAATGCTGGAAGTCGGCGACCATGCCGTACACGGTGAAGAAGCTTATGGTCTAGCGGAAGATGATGATCCTGAACTGGTGACGGCTTAATCTTTCACCGAATGTAGATCGGATTACCAATTTTTGATCGACCGCAATTATGGGCGGCCAGGGTTATACCCTGGTCGCCCTTTTTTATTACGCTTACTTTTTATGCACGCCAAGGACATTTTCAACCATAAAAAACAGCATTTGACTACTTTGAATGCATGTATGCTTAATTAACTAGCTATGGTTTGCGGTTAAAATAATTGCATAAAACGCGATATTTTGTTGTTTTGCCTAAATAGTAAACGGTGTTCATTTTTGTGGCATGAAAATTGCTTATTTTACATACAACCTGGTTCATCGTGCGGTGCGATGGCACCAGGAAGGTTGTTCACGAAAAGTTCTTTGGAGGAACTATCTCATGAGTTTAGTAAAACTCACCAGGCTCGCAAGAGCAAGCACAATGCGGTGGATGTTCGGCTTGGCCGCGGTTGTGCTCGTAATGACTATGGCCGGACAGATCTACGCCCAGACGGCTCCTGCCGCCGCGGCGGCCACGGCTGCGGTTGCCGCCACCGCACCGGCCGCAACCACGACGGCTCCGGCTCCAGTAACGGGAGCTTGGGCCCAGCAGACCTATGACACCGGCAGCACCGCCTGGATGCTGGCGGCCACCGCGTTAGTGATGGTCATGATGCCCGGTCTGGCCCTGTACTACGGTGGTATTGTCCGAAAGAAAAACTTCCTCGCCACCATGATGACCTCCTACTCGGCTTTGGGCGTCATTATTGTGCAGTGGTTCCTGTTTGGTTACATGTTGTCATTCGGGACATCCACCAATCCCATGCTGCAGAAGTTTATTGGATGGGATCCCAGTCGCTTGATGATGCTGGGACTGGATCCGATCAACGCCATCACCGGCGTGGCCGGTGCTCCAGCCGGCGGGCAGTTCCCCGTTCCGGAAACCATTTTCAACATGTTTCAGGCCATGTTCGCCGTCATTACCCCGGCTCTGATCGCCGGATCAATAGCCGAGCGTATGAAATATGGGGCATGGTGCTTATTTATTCTTCTCTGGGGTACCTTGGTATACGATCCGCTGGCCCATTTTATCTGGGGCAACGGCTGGTTGGCACAGCTTGGAGCTGTGGACTTTGCCGGTGGAACCGTCGTACATATTTCCTCAGGCGTATCGGGATTGGTTGCCGCCATCATGATTGGCAAACGCAAAGGCTTCCCGAATGTCATTCAGCCCAACTCGCTGTTTAACACGCTCACCGGTGCCGGCTTGCTCTGGTTCGGCTGGTACGGCTTTAATGCCGGTTCGGCCAATGCCGCCAACGGCCTGGCTTGCGCCGCATTTCTTAACACCACGGTTGCCACCGCCATGGCTGGCCTGGCTTGGAACTTCGCCGAATGGATGCACCATCGCCGCGCTACGAGCTTGGGCATGGCCTCAGGATTTGTCGCCGGTCTGGTCGCCATTACGCCCGCTTGCGGATATGTGGCACTCTGGTCATCGCCGATCATCGGCCTGGCCGCCGGAATTGTCTGCTACTGGGGTGCGCAGATCAAGACGATATTCGGTTATGATGACGCACTGGATGCCTTTGGTGTACATGCCATCGGTGGATTCCTTGGTGCGGTTTTGACCGGTGTATTCGCCAGCACGGCGATTTCCTACGGCCTTGCCGGTCCCAACAATGCCGCCGGTGTGCCGCAAGGCGTTGCGGGTTGGATTGACGGCAACTTCCATCAGGTATTGTTGCAGATTCTCGCCGCCAGTGATGCCGTGGTCTATGCCGGCGTGGTAACTGCGATTATCATCTTTGTGATGCGTCTGTTCATGGAGATACGCGTCTCCGAGCAGGTGGAAATCGAAGGCCTGGACTTGGGTATACACGGGGAGGTTGGCCTGGATACCAATACCTTCCCCGAACAGTCGGTGGCCATGCCCTTTGGTGGCACCTGAACTGGAACCCCTTAAGTTGTTGAACATGCCCCCGCCTCGGGCGGGTCCTTGGGCGGGGGCTTTTTATAAAACCCGAATTGGAGAATTCTAAATGAAATTAATTATCGCTATTATTCAACCCCACCGGCTGGAAGCTGTGAAGCAGGCGCTTACGGATGTCGAGGTGTTCCGTCTGACCGTCAGCGATGTGCAGGGATATGGCCGGCAAAAAGGACACACGGAATATTTTCGCGGGCAGGCTATGCAGGTCAACCTGATTCGCAAAGTCCGTCTCGAAATCGCCGTGAATGAGAACTTCGTCCAACCTACGGTGGACGCGATCGTCAAAGCGGCCCGCAGCGGACCGGGCGGAAAAGGACAGATCGGGGATGGCAAAATGTTTATCGTGCCCCTGGAAAGCGTCATCCGCGTCAGCGATGGCACCGTGGGCAGCGAAGCTATTTAGTGCCACGCCCGTTGAGCCGACAGCTTTTCGGCCCACAAAGCTGTTCCCGGACAGCGCGACGGAGGCGGTAGACGTAAATCGTCATATAGCCTTCGGCTTACCGGAGTAAACGATCCGGGCCTTGAATGCCCGAATTTGTATCCACCCGCACCCGCGCCGGGTAATGGAAATCGTTCCATAAGCGATCCTCAATCAGACCTGGTTGGGGATCGCTTTTTATTTACTGCGGATGATTATCAATGTGGGTTAAAGCGGATCTCCATTCAAGGTAATGGTAGGGCAGGTGAAATTGACCGTGTAAGGCGATAATCTTTTGATGGTAATGCTCGTAGCGCTCCTGTTGCCATGATTGCGCTGTGGAATCGCAAAAATAAATTCGGCAACCTAACGGTCTGGCCTCTCTGGCGGTACACAGGTTGGCAATCTGCCAGGGACATCCGGGGCTTAAAATCCCATTCTCCTGGTGCAGTGGCAGCGGAAATGTAACGATGGCTTTGGCCGGGGGATATTGCACATTGGCCGTGGATGCAAGGGCGTTCGTCTGGCGGAGCGTTATGACGTGGCGAAAAAAAGCCAGTTCCAGCGTACTGACATACAACCGATGTCCCCAAACTTCAAAATTGCAGCATCGTCCGCTGGTATTACATATCGGTTTCCGCGCGGCAATGTCGGCGTCCAACTGCGCATAGAGATGCTGTAGTGCGTCCAAGGCTTCGCCTGGTGGAGCGTTGATGGCGTGTATCCATGAAAAATTGGGCTTCAAATCCATTGTCATGCCGACAGTATATACCGCATCCCTCTGGAATTAAGAATTGCCGCCTCCCACCAAACTAGGTTTCAAAGGCGCTTTCATCGGGATCGCAAGGGGCCTGTGACCGATTCTGCAACGCGGCGGCACCGCCAGCATTTAGGAGTTAGGAGTTAGGAGTTAGAAGGCCTTGCGAATTTCAAGTTGCCCAAGATGCTCAAGTTCGGGGGCAAGGTGCCCAAGTTGGGCAAGTTGATGGGAGCGTTGATTTTAGCGGGTGTGGTTCAAGTTGGCCTAGATGCCCAAGATGTTTTTAGAGGCCCCTAAGGGGCCAGCATTCAGGAGTTAGAAGTTAGGAGTTAGAAGGCAGTTTGGGCGCGGGCGTCGAAATTTGTTTGGGTGCGTAGCGATCCTCGTGGCTGAGACGGAGCCATTGATGCAGGCATGTTCTTTACTTGTCAAACGGCGGCCAGCCAGCTTAATGATCAATGAGCAAAGAGCAAAGATCAAAAATTCGGCGTGCGCCGTGCGACGCC
>JAJYGE010000386.1 GCA_021785155.1 Planctomycetota bacterium | reverse complement strand
GAAACCTGCGGCGGCTTGCTTTCGCGCCGGAAAGACCAGTGCTCTGTCCCACCCCTTATATCTTCCTATAACACGTTTTTGGTTGTGGAGGAAAAAACTTTAGCTTTAATTGCATCAAGCTCGCCCCTTGTGCGTTAAGCATAATAGACAAGGTCTGTATCCGCGTTGAGCGCGGTTTTTGAGTGAACTGTACGAAACGGATTTCGTCTGGTCATCATCAATGGACAGGCTGGAAAATAAGCAGGAGTTGATACTATGCGACATGCAACGCTTCGCGGCAGACACGGTTTTACGCTCATCGAATTATTGGTGGTAATTTCCATCATCGCATTGCTGATTTCATTGTTGCTGCCGGCGCTGGCCCAGGCCCGGGAGGACGCCAATTCCGTGGTATGCGAAAGCAACATCCGACAATTGCTTACGGGTCTGCGCGAATACGTGCAGAGTGGTGACGGTTATTTTCCACTCAACGGAATTTTATTCCCCCACGTCGCAAACTCTGCGACCAATCCAACCGCATTGGAAACCAGTATCTGGGCAAATCCGCAGGATTACAATTTGTATTATGGTGCCCTGTATCCTTTTATGGCTGGAATTCCGCAGGCACCGATGATTCCTGATCTTCTCGGGGCGGGTGTGGCCCCCGCCAACAGCATCGCCGCGACCCTGAATCTTAATCCCCTTCATAATAAATTCGCCCGTGTATTTATGTGTCCGGTGGATAACGGTATTCGCACCAGCCCCAATGCCGTGCGGATGGCTCCGGACGGTCGTACCGTTGAGCCTATTGGTCCCGGCTCCGGCGGCTTTTGGAGCTATTCAGTCAATTCGCTGTTGAATTCACAATCAAAAGTTTTGCCGACAATATTTGGCAATTCGGCCGGCAACGGGACCAGCGCGTATAGCACACCGTGGAGTTATCCACTTCGTGATGCCACCATTACCAATCCGAGATTCCTAGTTTTTATTGAAGAATCCGCACAATTATCAGACTTCAATGATGAGGTCATGGATCCCGTCGGGTACAATCCCGGTGACTGGATAAGTTCGCGTCATGATGGCGGCGGCAACCTGGGCTTCTGGGATGGCCATGTTGAATGGATGTCTCAAGTTGAATACCACAATCCACCCAGTGCCACGGCTGGTGGAGTTTCGGGATCCGTTGCGTTTGAAACGGCCATGCAGGATCCACTTTTCCGGATGTTTGTACCCAATGCCCAATAATTCATGAATCAACGCTTTCGTAAAAGCACTGTGGCTCCGCCTTTAACCTGCAGCCCGGTTTGTATCAGACATTCCCATGCGTCGGGATCAGGCACAATGAGTTCCGTGCGGCTGCCGAATGCGATCATGCCAAAGCGTTCGCCGCGTTGCAACGTCGTTCCCGCGGTCGCGGGGCAGATGATCCGCCGGGCGATGGCACCGACAATCTGTCGGACTATGGCAATCGGCGGATGATCTTCCACACGTTGTGCTTTGAGGATCAGCGTGTTGGATTGATTACGAATACCCGCCTGCGGGTTTCGGGCATCGAGAAATTCGCCCGGCTCAAAGTGCGCTGATGCCACTACGCCGTCGCATGGACTACGATTAATATGTACATCCAGTACGCTTAAAAAAATCCCGATGCGCAATGCCGGGCCGCTGAAAGCCTCGACGTGATCCAGTCTGGTGATTTCCACGATTTTGCCGTCCGCGGGCGACACCATGAGTCCCGGCTGATTGGGAATTGCGCGCGGCGGATCGCGAAAAAACAACATGCACGCCAGCGTTACGATTGCGGCCGGAGTCGCCAAAATCGGCGTGACAAAAAAAAGCAATCCCGTCAACAGTACGCCGGCAATTAACATCGGCAGCCAATAGCGCCAGCCAAAAAGAGAAAGCGGAAACCACGGCAGTTTTTTACCGTTCATGTGGTTCCTCAAGATAGGTGTAGCCCTGTAATCCGGAGTCATAGAATCGCAGCAACAGCGCGGATTCTTCGATCGATATGGTTTTATCGCGAACGGCGCGTTCCACATCTTTGTGCATGCGGGCCACGAGTTCATCGGCGTTGAACTGCACATACTGCAGAACTTCGCGGACCGAATCGCCGCGGACTAATTCATCGACGTGGATTTCTCCCGCGGCATCAAGTTCCACATGCACGGCATTGGTGTCACCGAGAAGATTATGCAGATCGCCGAGAATTTCCTGATAGGCCCCCACCAGAAACGCCCCGATAAAATAATCGGAGCCGTTATATTCGTGGAGTTCCAGCGTTTTCTTCACGTCACGCAGGTCGATAAAGCAATCAATTTTTCCGTCGCTGTCACAGGTAATGTCCGCCAGAACGCCGCGCCGCGTTGGCTCTTCAGCCAGACGATGAATGGGCATAATTGGAAATAGCTGTTTAATGGCCCAGGAATCCGGCATGGACTGAAACAGTGAAAAGTTGCAGAAATAGGTGTCGGAAAGCTGTGATTCCAGGGTTTCAAAATCGTCACCGACATAGTCGATTTCTTTGAGCACTTTGAGAATTTTCCCACACACGCTCCAATAGAGCTTTTCGGTAAGGCTGCGCAGTTCCAGGCTCAAATATCCCAAATTAAATAAATTCAGCGCCTCGTCGCGCTGCTGCGAAGCGTCATGATATATTTCCAGAAAGTTTTTTTTGTTGACATCTTTCCATGAATCAAAAAGATCTTTCACCGGCTGCGGAATATCATCGCCGGCGGGTAATTCATGTGGTACATCAAAATAGTCAAAACCGCTGACGCCCAGGACATTAAATACCAGCAGGCTGTGATAAGCGACCATCGCCCGGCCACTTTCACTGATAATCGTCGGATGTTTGACGCCGCATTCATCACACACGGACTGAATGCGGAAGATGACATCACTGGCATATTCGCGGAGGGTGTAATTGGTGGATGATTCAAAATTTGTCTGGCTGCCGTCATAGTCCACGCCCAGGCCGCCGCCGACATCCAGATATTCCATGCCCGCACCGGCGCGGGCGAGTTCGCAATAGACCCGGGCTGCTTCATTGAGAGCATTTTTCACGGTGCGGATATTGGTAATCTGACTGCCCAGATGAAAATGCAGCAACTTGACGCAATCCTGCATGTTGCGTGCTTTGAGATATTCCAAGGCCCGCAAAATTTCGGCGACAAAAAGCCCGAATTTGCTGCGCGCGCCGCCGGAGGATTCCCAGCGCCCGCTGCCGCGTGTGGCCAGCTTCACGCGCATCCCCATTTGCGGACGCACCCCATGCTTTTCACCATATTTAATCAGCAGTTCCAGTTCGGTGAATTTTTCAATGACCGGGATGATTTTCTTACCGAGCTTCTGGGCCAGCACCACGGTTTCGATAAACTCATCATCCTTGAACCCGTTGCAGATAATCGGCGTATCTTTGCCGTTGGTCAGGGCCAGTACCACCAGGAGTTCGGGTTTACTGCCGGCCTCCAGCCCCCAGCCATATTGTGATCCAACTTCTAAAATCTCTTCCACCACATGTCGCTGCTGATTAACTTTAATGGGGTAAACACATATATATTTACCCTTGTAGTTATTTTCCTGGATGGCGCTTTGGAAGGCATCGTGCATTTCCGACAGACGGTGCCGCAGAATACCGCTGAAACGCACCAGCGTGGGCAATTGGATATCCCGCATGATTAATTGATCCACGAGCTTTTTGAGATCAATGGAGCGCTGCGGATTTTTTTCCGGATGCACCGCGACATTCCCGTGCGGGTTAATGGAAAAATATCCCTTGCCCCAGTTATTGATTCCATAGGTATCGATGGAATCCTGAATGGACCAACCTGAAGAAAGATTCATCACTGTGGCGACTCCCGGTTTTCCGCGGGCCTCCGATTAGCCCATCCGACATACCAATCCCTGGCTCGGGCGAACACATTATCACTTACAACCGCGTTTGATATTTCACGGCTCTTTCCCGTCTGGAAAAGGTTTAACTTCTATGAATCGCTCCCGCGCAGCCAAAACGGTCACGCACCATTTCCAGCCACGCCCGCACCACCGGCTGATTCACATAAAAATAGACGCTGTTGCACTGCCTGCGACACTCCACCACCCCGGCCTGTCGCAGGAGTTTTAAATGGTGCGAGACTGTCGGCTGCGTCAGGCCCAGTTCTTCGGCCAATTCAACAACATTGTACATGTCTTCACAGATCGCCTCGCGTGGCAGAATTTCCATGATATGCACGCGCGTCGGTTCGCCAAGGGCACGAAAAATACTGGCAAAATGCCGATCATCCCGGATTAATCGGGATAATCGGGGCGGCTTGCCGGCGAGCAATCTAACCATAGCCACGCTTCCTGATTTATGCCCCCGCCGATGGCAAAGCCGGCAGGACAAACGTCTTGACTACCTCAATTCCCGAATCTTTCTGCAACGCCGCCAGGCATTCCGCCGTGGGCGACGCATCCAGCTTCAGCAGCATCAGCGCTTTGTCACCCTTGCGGCTGATGGTCATGTCGGCAATGTTAATGTTCTGGTGGCCAAACGTGTTGCCCACAAACCCGATCACGCCCGGGCGGTCTTTGTTGACGATTAACGCCATGGCACCTTCCGGCACCATGTCCATCCAATACCCCTTGATCGCCAATACGCGCGGCAGATTATCCGCGAATACCGTGCCAATGGTGGAATGCCGTTTATCGCCCTCCGTGATTTCCAGTTCAATGCTGTGCTGCAATGTGCGCTGCATCGCCTGCCCCATGGTCTCCTGCCGGATGCTGATGCCGCGCTGCTCGGCCAAGTGCAGCACATTGACCACATTGGGCGTCTGGTCAACATGGCCCTTTAACAATTCAATAACCGCCAGACGCTGCAAGGTCGCGGCGATGCGCTTGGGCAGTTCGCCATTGGTTCGCAGGGTGATCGAACTGAATCCTTTTTCCGCGATGGCACCAAGAATTATTCCCATCCGCACAGCCAAATCGGCATACGCTTTTTCCGGAGCGGAAAGATTCATTTCAATGCCGCCCGCGTTGACTGCGCCTTCAATGCCCTGCCCGCGCAGATACAGCAGAATTTCATTAACCGCATCTATGGAAACCGCCGTCTGGGCTTCATTGGTGCTGGCACCTAAATGTGGTGTCAGCAGCACTTTATCACCCAGAGCAAACAGCGGTGATTCCTTGGCCGGCGGTTCGGTTTCAAACACGTCCAGGGCCGCGCCGGCCACATGCCCGGAAGCAATGGCTTCCGCCAGATCTTTTTCACTGATCACGCCGCCGCGGGCGCAGTTGATGAATCGAACACCTTTTTTGCACAACGCCATTTTTGCCGCGTCAATGAGTCCTTTGGTCTTATCACCCGGTACATGCACGGTGATGTAATCACACAGCGGCAGGAGAGATTCAATGTCATGGGTCATGGAAACCTGACCATCCAGAGCATTGTTGGCGAAGAAGAAGGGATCAAACGCCACAACTTTCATTTCCAGGCCCAACGCCCGCTTGGCCACGGCGCGGCCAATGCGCCCAAAACCAATTATGCCCAGCGTTTTGCCCGCCAACTGTGTGCCCATGTATTTGTTGCGTTCCCACAGCCCCGCTCGAACGTGGGCATCGGCCCCGGCAATTTTCCGCGACAAGGCCATCATCAGGGTGATGGCGTGCTCGGCGGTGGTAATGGTATTGGCATCCGGCGTGTTCATCACCAGCACGCCGGCTTTGGTGGCGGCGGTGACATCAACGTTATCCACGCCCACGCCCGCGCGGGCAATGGCTTTGAGACGACCAGGGTTCTCCAGTTCCGACGCTTTGATCTTTACACCGCTGCGGATGATGGCTCCGTCATGTTTCCCGATTTCAGCCGCCAATTCGCCGGGATTCCACTTGGGTTTGTTCGTCAACTCGACATCCGGTTGCGACTTGAGCAAATCGAGTCCTTCATCCGCAATTTTATCCGCTACGAGAATTTTAATCATTTTAGAAAATCCAATTCCAATACAACATACACCATATCCAACTCCGGAGGTCATCACAACACCTTCCGGAATCAAGAAGTATAGGCCAAAGTTCTTCCATGGCAAAGCGACCAGTGCTCTGTTCCCTCCGTAGGGCGTGGCAATACATCCGGGCAGTGTACCGGGGCACCCCATCCCACTGTTAGAACAGGGGAGCAGAGGAACAGGTGAGCAGGGGAAGGGGTACCGCTGGCGGTTGCCTCATCTTGCGACAGCATCACTTTAGTTCCAGCCTTGTGCGCTCTACTGTTCAACTCT
>JAJYGE010000374.1 GCA_021785155.1 Planctomycetota bacterium | reverse complement strand
CGGTGCTGCCGCTGTGGCTGCTGGTTATATTTGGTATAGCAACGTTAAGTTTGCTGGTGTATCTCTATGCCCAACAGCGCGATCTGGCGCCGCGGCGTACAATTATCTATCTGACGGTTCTGCGGGCAGCATTGTGGTTACTGCTGATGGGGATGCTGTTGGATCCCGCAGTACAATGGACACGGACACAAACCTCACCCGGTCAACTCTGGCTGGTGCTGGATCATAGTAAATCCATGGGCGTACATGATGTACAAGGTGGTCGCCGCTATGCTTTGCGCTGGGCGTGCGCTCTGGGACTGGTCCCCGGTTATGACGACGTACTGGATCGGGATCTGGCACAGCTGACAGCGTTGATGCAGCAATTGCGTGTGTGGCGCGATCAAGAAAAACAATTTATCGCGGCTTCCACCGTACAGGAACAAAGACAACACCGGCAAAGCCTCGCCGCGTTGTGGGCCTGGCGAAAACGACTTGAGACACTCGTAGCGGGCCTGCGGCAACACGCCACGGCCGCGTCGGTAGCGGATCAACTGCGGCATGCCGGACAATTGGTGCGCCAGGCCCTGGAGCACACGGGAACTGGTACTTCTATCGGCCCGGCTGCCGCCGCATATTTAGCTGCGAATGTACAATTGCAGGACGCCCTGCGATCTTTACAGAAAGCCGCCCGCAGAGCGGATGGCGCTTATCTCGCTGCGCATCAAACCGATGTGGCTTTGACCGCCGCATTAAAGCATGTGGAGCGTCAAACCCATGCCCAACTGGCGGTGGCGATTCTCACACGAAAGAGCCGGGCCGGGAAACCTTCCTTCCGCCGGCTCATGCGACGCGATGATGTACATATCGTCAGTTTTGCGGGGTCTGCTTACACCACTGCTTTTCCAGCTTATACCGATCCAGCGCCGGTACTGAAAAACGCGCTGAATCCAACTGGAGAGAGCACCAATATCAGCCGGGCCTTGCTGGCCACGGCTTCCCGTATTGAACGTGGGCGACGGGCCGAGGTGCTGCTGGTATCGGACGGACGGCAAAACGTCGGTTCGAATCCCGCGGAAATCGCCCGCCTGCTGGCATTGCACCATGTGCACACCTTCACACTGTGCATAGGGTCCGATCGCGCCCCACCGGGCGCGTCCATTGATGCCATCAACGCGCCGCAATGGATCTACAAACATCAATATCTCAAGGCCACCGCCATTATTCATCTGCGTTCCCTGACCAACAAACCGGTAACTGTGGAACTGATACGACAAGGCCATATTGAAGCGCGGCGTGTGCTTATGACACATCGCGCCAATGCCTATAAGTCCGCGCACTTCAAAAATCTGCCGCCGGGGCCGGGGGGTTACGCCTACAGCATCAAAGTGCTCCCGACCATCACCATGCGCCACGCCGTGCAAAGAACCTTCCGTGTCACGGTGCGGCGGGATAAATTGCAGGTGCTGTTTATTGACAGTCAACCCGGTTGGAATTACCAGTACCTGGTCAACTATTTCTCACGCAGCCGTCGCGTACACTTACAGGCGGTGCTTCTGCATCCGGCGGTTATTGCGGGCATTACGCCGCCGCCGCCGGTTGTCGCTTCCCCCAACAACCCCGGTTATCTGGCCCAGCGTCTTCCGAAAAGTCGCCAGGCCTGGGAAGCTTTTGATGTTATTATCCTTGGTGACATTCCCGCCAGCACGCTTTCGCCCGTAGCACAACAGGGCATCACCTATGCCGTACAAACCAAGGGGGCGGCGCTGGTGATCATGGCAGGCCGTGAATTTATGCCGCAGGATTGGGCTACCGCCCCGTTGGGAAAACTTTTCCCCATCCATTTTAATTCACTCTGGCCTCCGGCATTGCTGCGCCGGCAGAATGACAGAGGTTTTTTGCCGGCTCTGACGGCGCAGGGTGTACAGTCCGGCCTTTCACAACTGGGCGTGGATCAACGCACCGACAACATTATCTGGCGGTCCATGCCACGGTGGTATTGGCATAGCGCCTATACTCAAGCCAGGGCGGATGCACGGGTGTTATGGGCGATCGCCGGACATACAGCCCGAAACGTCGGCCAGACCGGAACCATTTCGGCTTTTCAATCCGCCCGCCGCCGAGCGTTGTTAACCACCATGTCTCTGGGGTCAGGGCGTGTGATGTATCTGGCGAGTAATCAACTCTGGCGGTTGCGGTATGTCCATGGTTACAACGTCGAGGATGTATTTCTGGGACAATTATTGCGTTGGGCTTCAGGTTCACAGTTGCCCGCGGGAGGAAGATTTGTCCGCTTCGGCACCAATCATTCCAGTTACAACCAGGGTCGGAGGGTAATGGTGCAGGCGCGCGTTCTTGATGATCGGCTGCTTCCGGAATCCGGACTGCATTTTCAGTCGCTGGCGACACCGATCACAGCCACGACCGGAGCGGCGGAAAAAAAAGCATCCCCGGCACCGACCGCCTTTTCCGCGCCGATGCTGCCGCAATCCGGAATGCCAGGATATTACACCGGCTTGATTACCGGTCTGCCGCCGGGAAGCTATCGCGTAACACTCCACGGATCAGGCGTCCAGGCACGTATGCGCAACGATCCGACCGCTACGGTACGTTCTTTAACCATACGCGTTAAATCCGCAAGTAATTTGGAGATGCTGGACACCACCAGTGACCCCGCAGCCATGCGACAAATTGCCAATGCCGGTGGTGGTATCGCGTTGCCCGGTCCCTTCGCCGACATTCTTGCCGGCTATATGCCGCCGGTAAAACAGGTGATTGAAATTCCGGATAGCACCAGTTTATTCGAACATCCGCACAGCACCTTGACATTCTGGCTGCATGTTTTGTTTATGGTGCTTTTTGTCGCCCTGTTAACCGCCGAATGGCTGATCCGCAAATCCGCGGGGATGGTATAGGTTGGGCCGTTATTGACTGCCAGTTTGTCGCGTCTGGATCAGTCAGATAGCGTTTTGGAGACGGATAGGTTTTACTGTGCGCCTGCGGCTACGGGTTTCCACTTGTAGCGGCGTGAGGAAAGTGGCGGTTTTCGCCACGGTCGTAAAGTGTTACCCACCCGCCATGACTTTGTGCATGGGTGCGGCACTATTTTTTGGCGGAGGCAAGATTTCCAGAATTAACGCGCGGGCCAAGGCCACGCGGCTAAAATGGAAATTGGCAATACTGGAATAGGCTCCTGGGAAAATAATAGGGAGATAAAGAATTGCCAAAAAACATGACCACCTGACACCCTATTACGCATCGCATGGCGCTTGCCTCAGCGCTGGAGTTGTGGGAATATATATGTTTGGCGAGAAGGAAATGAGTGTAATGGTGTCCGGACCTCGGCACAGGAGACAGGCCTTTGAATGAATCACAAACATCAGCAGCACTTAATGAGCAACAAAAGACGTTGTGTTATGGCCCTGGAGCACGTGTCGAGGTTACGCAGCAGATTGCCCAGAGAGCACACGTATATCCTATCAGTATCATCGGCACCGTACTGCGCCAGGAAAGACAGGCAAGCGGCAGTTGGTTTGCCCGGAACAACTGTGACCGCCTGTGGCTTGATCGCCTGATTATTCAAAAAGATGATGGCGAGATAGTCGTGCTGAATCTGGATGAATTTTCTTCCATTAAAGTGCTGCAAGGCCCCCCACCGAACGCCGGTCCAGCGCCCCTTGTTTTGCCCAATAGTGACCGCAGCAGTGCACTAACTTGAACATTCCAGCATGTCGGTATGGATGTAAAAGGATGGGGCTATATTTGAGGCCATACCTGTAGTTTACAACATAACGATAATTTATAATTTCTGTCGCGTAATATATCCGCATTAAAACGCCTGGCGGCAGCTGATAACCGTTCTCACATGTCAAATCTCGGATACATGGTGGAACACCGCGTCTACCTTGCAACACCGTACGCTTTACGGCTGCTGGTAACAGCTTATGCAATACGAGCTGACAATACGGAAGTTTATACTTCTTGGTGTATCGACCACTGTATGGAGACAACCGCCTCTAATGTTCCCAACATCGCCACGTGCGCTGTAAGGGTTTGGGGGACAAAGCCGCTGATTTCGGAAACTTCCGGAAGCGGGGAAGGAAAACTTTTTTACTTTATTTCATACTGTCGGTTTATTGGATATAATTAAACAAATATTTGGAGGCAGGCATTGCCATTATGACTGATACGAAACGAGATTTTTATGAGGTACTGGGAGTCAATCGCGCCGCGGGGATAGATCAGATTAAATCTGCCTATCGGAAGCTGGCACGGAAGTTTCATCCGGATGTCAATAAAAACGACCGGTCCGCGGAAGCCAAATTCAAAGAGGTGCAGGAGGCTTATGATATTTTAAATGATCCCCAAAAAAGGCAGGCGTATGACCAATTCGGCCATGCCGGGGTCAGCAGTGCCGCCGCCGCCGAGGCTGCCGCCGAGGCGGCGGCCACGGCCCATTCCACCCGCGATGGTTCCGCATTCCGTTATTCACGGCGTACCCCCGGTGGAGCCACAGTTGATTATGGCGATATAGACTTAAATGATCTCTTCGAATCTATCGGCGCACGTCGGCGCAAAAGCCGCCGTGGCACTACAGCTTCTCCGTTCGCCGCGGAACCCACGGACATGCCGGAAGCGGCCGGGGCGGATATTATTCATCATGTTACGTTGAGCTTTGAACAAGCAGCCCGCGGCACCACTATGGATTTGCGATTTGACGCCGCTAACCAGGCTTTTTCCGAAACCCTCAGCGTGAAAATTCCGCCGGGTGTGGACGAAGGTTCCAAGGTGCGGGTACGAGGAAAGGGACAACCTTCCATGATGGGGACTGGCCGTGGAGATCTGGTGATTATTACCCACGTTGCGGCACACCGATATTTTACGCGATCCGGCCACGATGTTCTTTTGGACTTGCCGCTAAGCGTCTCTGAAGCCGCCATGGGCACCGTCGTTACCGTGCCAACCCTGGATGGACCGGTGGAGTTACGTGTTCCGCCGGGCGTTAATTCAGGCAAAAAATTGCGGATTAAAGGACGCGGAATACCGGCCAGAGATGGTAGTAAGGGTGATCAATTATGCCGTATCCTGATACTATTGCCGGAGGTTTTGACTGATGCGGAAAAGGCGACTCTGGCGGCACTGGACAAAGCGCACCATTTTGACGCCCGGGGTTCTTTGGTCTGGAAATATTCCGGAAGCGCCACGACGGGGCGGGGCACGAATTAACTCTGCCGGGACCGCCGCCGCCCATCTGATACACGCCCATGCGTTGAGATTGTCGTTTCCGCAAAATAGGCGACGTCAGGGCTGGGCCACGGTAATGTTGTAATAGTCAGCATTTATATGTAGTGACGCCCGTGGTAAAGACTACCAATGTACCGTCACATCCACCACAAGGGAGGCATATATGTGTGGTAATACGCCGTTGGCGAGGACTCGTGAAATGTTGAACTTTTGGTAGAATATACGCGGTGGATGTACCGGCTTAAACGGGTCTCCAGAGGGCTTCAAGCGTATGACACCAGCTATGGTTGCGGTGGCCACCACGACCGCACCGATGACACCGGCGCTAAAATCTGCGCGGGCGGTATCGAATTTGGGACAGTTGCTGATGCTGGCTCTGTTTCTGATCATACTTTTTATTTTTATGATCAGTCTACTGGTGGCGGTGCGACGGATTATGATGCTGCGACACCGCGGACCGCACGTTAAAACCCCATATATCGACGCGTGGAAAATTGCCGGCCAACGCCTGAATCCTGATGACGATCCTGAAGCGCCGGACGAGTTGGATAAACCCGAGTAATACCGACCTGCTAATACTACAACGCTACAAAAGCTCAAGTTAATGAGGGCAACTTACCGATGAAGTCTTTCAGGAGCCGTATTTCTGATAGGAGCCCCGGCATGGAAGCTGAAGCGATTCTGAGAATTCGACCGGCGTTGACCGACTATCTGCACCAGTACGACGATTGTTTCGGTCGCCGCACAGCGCGACGGCATATCAACACCTACGTGGAAGGTCAATTGGGTCCCTTGCCGCGTAAGAGCGTTGAGCCCATAGCGGACGCCGCCGGGGTTCCCCCGCGGGATTTGCAGCAGTTTTTGGGCCTGTATCGCTGGGACGAGTCGGCGATGCGGGATCGTTGTCAGCAGTTGGTGGCGGCACGGCACACGCACAAGCAGAGCGTCGGCATTCTCGACGAGACCAGTTTCGCCAAGAAGGGGAACCAGACCGCCTGCGTGCAGCGGCAGCACTGCGGGGCGGCGG
>JAJYGE010000479.1 GCA_021785155.1 Planctomycetota bacterium | reverse complement strand
AGATGCGTCCGCACGGAGATTGCACAACCTCCGAAACCCTTCGGCATTGCTTCCCCGGAATAACGCTAAAGTCTAATCCACCGCAGCATAACCGGCTACCCATTCCCGGCACAATTTCTGAGGAGGCAATCGATACGGGTGTAATTCGGCAGGAAAGTCAATAAGTAAACAATATTCCTCCGAACTGGCATAATGCGAAAGAACGAGTTGATAAGGAATAGCAATTCACCCCGTTCGTACGTCGTTGAACGACAATCAATTTTCTACGGGATAATTTCCACATCCGTTCCCAGCGGGCATAATGCGTACAGTTCAGTCATGTCCGGATTGCTCAGTGCAACACAGCCGGCAGTACTGCTGCGGCCTTCTGCGCAACCATGAATAAATATTTCCCCGCCCAACGGTGTTTTCCACACTCGGTTCTGCACGGTTTCATCCGACATATCGCCCTTTTTCAGATTATGTATCAATTGGTTATAATTCTCGATCGACAACAGCCCTTGTGCCAAACCTCGATTCGCATCTTCCATGTTGGGATAATCCAGTCCCAGTGAAAGATGAAACTTGCTGTGCGGATTTTTAAATACAATGTGAAAACGCCCCTCCGGCGTTTTCCGATCTCCCTCCCTTTGCTTATCGCCGGAATTTGAGCCGGTAATGCAGCAATACGTTTTAATTAATTTCGTCCCATCAAATAAATATAAAGTAGAGCAGGATTTAATTACACGGATATTCGGCTTCGCAAGTGTCATGGCACACGCTCCGGACGGTGATAATTCTGATCCAGCCAGTACACCGGATAGCCGGCAAGTTCCCGAACAACCGCCCACGGATTAGCCTCCCGCCAAATACCCTGTCGCGCTGGAACGGTCCAGACATGCACCCCCAACTGACGAAACGCCAGTGCTACCCGAGGCAGATGATAATCCGAACTTACCGCGATCACATTATGCCAATGACTGACCTTTAGCAGTGCGGCAGTATCGTAAGCGCTATAACGCGTATTATTGCCATGATAATCAACGATAATGGCACTTCCTGGCACACCCTTGGCCAAAGCCAGTTTGAGCATTGCCAGCGGTTCATTTTTATATGGGTTGGTTCTGCCCCGTGGAGCACGCCCGGTCAACAGCAACCGTTTGGCCCGATGCGCCTTAAATAGTTCTACGCCCTCCAGCACCCGCTGCCGAAGCGTATAGCCGCACGTATCACCGGGGCCGGTTCCGGCACCAAGCACAACGGCTACGTCCGATTCTATTCCAACAGGAGGCGGATCAGAAAGGAACATGCCGTGAAATATCCATAACACAATCAGCGACATGCCGACAATAAATACAAAATCGTAGCCTTTATAGCTGATGGTGCGCCACGGTGCTGAAGCCGGGTGCGCTTTGGCGGCCCGGGCACTGATGACATAGTCTGGCCGGGCGATAAGCCAAAAAATCAGAGCAATAAATACCGGCAGGGACATCGGCATATACCATGGCATGCGTCCATGCAGCATCACTTTTAAATGATAAAACGTCAGTGTATTCAGCAGCAGCACCACCGCAATGAATGCCGAGGGTAATAACAGCATCCGATTAAGTCGCCAGGCACTATCTACAGAAATATCTGTCGGCGGGCGAAAACGCAATATTTGCAGCAGCAGCAAACTGGCAAGCCACAACCAGGGAAGAAAAAACGCCATAAAATCGCCGGCGAAGCGTAAATCCATCCACCGCCAGGATTGCAGCGTTACCACGCTGACCAAGGCCCCGATAAAAATTCCGGAATCCAAGAGGCGAAAATATGCGTGTGCCTTTCGGCAAGTGGTTTCTGATTGCGATGGGGTTGTTTCAAGAATCGAATTTTGCATGACATGAGTATATATCATGCACCGTTTCACGCCAGCGCAAAACGCTCGATGGCCACTGCGACGCCGTCTTCACGGTTTGACGGAACAACATGTCGCGCGGCCTTGCGGATATGTTCCGGACCATTGGCCATGGCAGCGCTGACGCCGGCCCATTGGAGCATGGGCAGATCATTGGCGTTATCACCAACCGCCAAGACGTTATCCCGTGTTATTCCATAGGATTTACATACAAAATCAAGAGCCATGGCTTTATTGGTATCCGGTGCAACAATTTGAAGCAGGCGGGAATCACTGCGGAACAGGCCAATGCGATACTCAAATTTTCGGGGAAGCATCTGAAATAATTCTTCGATAATTGACGGTTTGGCGTGAAACATGATGCGCGTAACCGGAACATGCAGAAACGTCTCCATGGCGGCAATGACATCCGGATTAAAACAGCGGCCAGTGGGAATCGCTTCTGCTGGAACAATGCCAAAGTGGTCGGAATAAAGTTTGTCAATAATTTCCACGCTCGGAATAACTTCCGGGCAACGCAGGCGGGCGTAATCAATGACCCTTCTTACCAGTGCATGGGGTAAGCTGATATGCCGCAGCACGCATTTTTGATTTTCATCCCAGATTAAAGCACCGTTGTGACTGATTATTGGGGTTTTTAACTTTAGTGCACGGTGATAAAAGCGAACACTGCGTGGCGGGCGAGCTGTGGCAAGCACAACATGAATACCCCGCTTGGCGGCCAGATGTATGGCATGATGAACCCGCGGCGTTATGGATTCTTTGGGGCTAAGCAGCGTACCATCCATATCCAAGGCAATCATCTTGATCGCCTGCGGCAATGGTCCCTCTGATATTGTCGCAAATGGCGGCAACGCAGTAGTGGCTGCCGGAGCCACGGCAAACGCCACCACTTCGTTAGTCTTTCCGCTACCGACCGGCTTGTGACGCGGGGCAACAATTTTTCGCAGCGATTCAACTAATTCATCTACCGACATAACAATCCGCTCACATAAAAAGTCACACCGATGCTCAAACCAACACCTTTTTGAGCATCCATGCGGCCCCCTCCGGGAACACGCATCATTGAACAGGCACTTGTATCATCGGTCAAGAATCGATGTTACATGAGTGAACGTCCACAAAATTTCCGCATCCGATAATGGGCCTGAAAACGCTTTGTTTTCAAGCGTTTTTTCTCGCCATGCGTTCAAGCAGGCAACCGTCTTGCGATGCCCCTTACCCGGAAAGGATCCGAGTTAATTCCCACGTATACACATTCCCACAGCAACGCTTTTTTTTCGGACGTTAATTAAAGCGTCGCATAATTGGCGCAATGCGCGCCGCGAGAGCCGATTTTTCCGGGTCGGATAGTTGTCCGATAATCTTATTTACGTACCGCGATATAGCTTTGGTTCGGTGCTCCTGAATCTCAGAACCGTATTGGCGAGCCAAGGCCATCACCTTTCGGGCGACCTGCCGCTTTGGGCCGGCTTTGGAAACGTCCCCCGCAGTCTTCAAGAACACTTTCAGGGCCTTCTGCACCCGCCCAAGAAGTTCAGGATCAACCAATCCCTCTTCCTGCGATTGCGCAAGCATCGTCATGGATGTTTGAAACTTCTGTTGATCCAACGCCACAACGCTCATCTGACTTTTGCTCAAATGTGCATCAAGCAACCACCGCCGCATCAGCCACGGGCCGCGGAGTTGTGCAAACATCAGGGCCTGCCCCGCCGGATCAGAAATCGCTTTGACCTCTCGGACCCACGGCGGCACTCCCGGAGTAGCCGCACGCTCTATTCGCACATCCAATGCGCGTGTCGGATTGCTGGGGTAGTCAATCACATCCACCGCACCTTGCACATCCGCAAATTTGTACGTTACGGTAGCAAATTTGGATGATGGATTGGCCGGATTGGCCGCGCTTATCGGACGAAATGGGTTGACACCGGCTGGTCGAAACACCTGATAGAAGGCGACGGCGTCGGACGTCGGGCGACCAAAAAGTGATCGCAAATGCACCACCAGATAGACCCCGGCAATTAGGATCAACAGCACCGCTAACGCCACTTTGATCGTTTCGGATCGTTTTAAGTCTTGAAGCTTCACAAAACCACCAATCGGTACGCGGCACCAGGAAAAATCACCACACGCCCAATAATAACGACTTCCCCGCCCAGCCATTGCATGAGGGATGTCCGTACTTCTGACCGACACTATCACGCGCTCTAATGGTAAGAACGCACCAAGCGGGCTAGGGTTGCGAAAATTCCGCAGTTTTATAGCCCAATTATACAGAATTGCGATATTTATGCCAGATTCTGTATTACCATCCCGACGGTTTCACTGCGGAATATTGTGGATCGCGTGGAATGCGAAAAGAGCTTAGCGGATCCGGGTGTGCCGGATTAAATAGACTTGCGATATTCATTTTTAGGCCCCGCATTCTTGCCCCGTTCATGCTGATCATTAATGCCATCACACAGACAATTCCATCTTCTGCATCTGCCGTTGCAACACCCGCCACTGCCACACTGGTGCTGACGGGTGACACCGCAATGGGCTTGATGCTCCTGGCCACGCGGCGCAAATAACACGATTCGCGATTCACGAATTTGCAATTATTGTCATGCGTCTCGATTTGACCCTCTGCGATTGATCCTCTATTCTTATGTCCTTGTTGATTTTGTTGTAGTAACAAGGCGTATAGCAAAAGGTAAAGTAGATGTCAGGAAACGAAACCACACTGAAAATTTATTATGAGAATGAAGCTCCCATTTCCGGACTGTCCGGAAAAACTGTGGCGGTACTGGGGTATGGCTCGCAAGGCCATGCCCATGCCCAAAACCTGCGCGACAGCGGTGTGAAGGTTATCGTGGCCAATC
Source organism: Planctomycetota bacterium (assembly GCA_021785155.1). The sequence goes on along the minus strand of JAJYGE010000479.1, from coordinate 1,526 downwards.
GCCGCGACTCCGCCAATGGTAAACTGGCCATTGAGCATGGTTTTGATCCAATGCCCATTCCTGAAGCAGTCAAAGCCGCTGATCTGATTATCGCCACGCTGCCGGATGAATTGCAGCCCGAAATCTACGCCCGTGATATCGGGCCGCACCTCAAAGCCGGCAAAACCTTCGGCGCAACCCACGGCTTCGGTATTCACTTTAAACAAATTGTCCCGGCCAAAGATGTTGATGTCGTCATGATTGCCCCCAAAGGTCCGGGACACCTCGTACGTAGCGAATATGTCAAAGGTGGTGGCGTGCCGTGTCTGGTCGCCGTGCATCAGGATGCCAGCGGTCATGCCATGAAAACCGCCTTGGCATGGGGTAATGGTGTTGGCGGCGCGCGGGCCGGCATTATTGAAACCAGCTTTAAAAATGAATGCGAAACAGATCTGTTCGGGGAACAAGCTGTTTTGTGCGGAGGCCTGTCCGCGTTAATCAAGGCGGGCTTTGAAACGCTGGTCAAAAACGGCTACCCGCCGGAAATGGCCTATTTTGAATGCGTGCATGAAGTCAAACTGATTGTCGACCTGATTTATCAGGGCGGCTTGAATTACATGCGTTACAGCATCAGTAACACTGCGGAATATGGCGACCTCACCCGCGGCCCGCGAATCGTCACCGAAGAAACAAAAAAAGAAATGCAGAAAATTCTCGACGAAATCACGTCGGGTAAATTCGCCGCGGAATGGATGGCTGAACACCGCGCTGGTAAGCCGAAGTTTAAAGCACTTTACGAAGCGGACGCCAAACACCCCGTCGAGGTCATTGGTCGTAAATTGCGTAAGATGATGCGCTGGATCAACTCCAAAGAAGTTGATTAAGGCAAAATTATCGCACTGCCCTGACACGAACGGAGCGCAAGGGTGACAATTAAATTAACCAGCGGCTTGGATCATGTATCAATCGCGGCCGATAATACCGAGCAGATGGTGCAATGGTATAGTCGGATGCTTGGCATGCTTATTCTGGCCCAGACCGAACCGATGGAAAGCTCCGGCCAACGCACGTACCTCATCGGCCCCCCCACGTGCCGCAATGCTTTTGGCGGCATGATGCTGGAAATTATGCCGCGCAATGAGCATGTTCGCCGGCCGCGCGAAAGTCATGATCCCGGCATCAGCCATATCGCCTGGATGGTCGAAGATTTTGATGAAGCATACGCCCATCTCGCCGGGCAGGGCGTGGGATTCGTTGGCTCGGTGGTTGGAGCCGTTGGCGGTGGTCGGCTGATTTCATTTGTTGATTGCGAAGGCAATCTCACGCAAATTGTGGAACGTAAAAAACCCTGAAATTGTTGACAACACTGCACCTGATAATTTTACCTGGACAACTTTTTATGCTGCAAATCTATAAAATATTGGGCCATGCCAAGCACTTGATTTTGCGAACCGGGCGGTTCTTGGTCGCGGGCGGCGTGTGTTTTTCGCTTCTGGTTCTGGCCGGATGCAGTGACCGCACCATCCAGATCAGTCTCGTGCCAACCC
>JAJYGE010000106.1 GCA_021785155.1 Planctomycetota bacterium | reverse complement strand
GAAACCGGCCATCTGCGGCGTCGCGTCGGCTCAAGGGGTTTACGAACCCGGTTCTCGCCGCCGACTCCTGGCATCTGGCCGGTTTGAGGCCAATCCACCCGTAATTACGGATGGAACAGGGCACTAGGATTGCAATAAGAGGGATAATGCGCAACGGCGCTAAAAAGTTAAGGATTTGGCCCCGAGCGACCTGGCAGAATCTGTCACAGGCCGTATCCGCTCTGAATATATGGCGGGGGCGGGTCATTAGGGTATACTTCAGCATTGCAAAACGCCGATGGCCGATGATGCCGTGGAATATCGGACGGTGAGGCATACGAGTCCCGATAGAATATCGGGAGCGGACAAGGGATTCATGAGCAAAATACTATTGGCAGTTTCCGAACAATGGACGGGCGATAAGCGACTGGACGCCTTGGGGCAATGGGCCAATCGACTTGATGCGCCCATTATCGCCGTGCATGTGGTCGTGGGGCTTTCAGAAAGTACCGGCGAGGAAAGTCCGGGGGAACGGGCCTTAAAAGACGTTGTGGCCCAGTTGAAAAAAACCAACCCGCGCGTGGAATCGCTGCTGCTGTTTGCCAACGATCTGGCCGACGGAATTTTTCGCGCCGCCACCGAACATGAGGCCACCATGATCGTCCTGGGACTTTCCCGGCAGGGTGTGCTGGAGCGACTGATTGAAGGCAACATTCAGCGGACAATACTCAATAACAGCCGCATGCCCATTCTGGCCCTCCCACCGGATTGGAATGGCGTGATCTGATATGGCATACATCATAAAATGTTTTTGAAGGTGTTATAAGAATATGAACGCGCAATGCCCTCCTGTCACTTCCAACCTTGATTCCCGCGCGGGCCGAAACTGGGCTTTGTTGGAACCGGCGGGAGGTTTTGTTTCTCGCCATAACGGCCCTTCCGATGATGAAGTTGCGGTCATGCTGCAAACTCTCAATCTCGCTTCGCTGGATGAACTGGTCGATAAGACCGTCCCCGCGGCCATTCGTATCAGCCGCAAACTCGCCCTGCCCGCACCGCTTTCCGAACATGCTCTATTGGAAAAGTTGGGTCTGATGGGAACGAAGAATAAAAAATTCCGCTCGCTGATCGGCATGGGGTATTACGGCTGCATTACCGCACCGGTCATACAACGCAATATTCTGGAAAATCCCGGCTGGTACACGCAATACACTCCCTATCAGGCGGAAATTGCCCAGGGCCGGCTGGAAGCGCTGGTAAATTTTCAGACCATGGTGGCGGATCTTACCGGATTGCCGATTTCCAACGCATCGTTATTGGATGAGGCCACCGCCGCCGCCGAAGCCATGGCCATGTGCCATTCCATGGCTCAGCCGGGGTGCCACGTATTTTTCATTGCGGAAAATTGCCATCCGCAAACCATTGAAGTGGTACATACCCGGGCCATGGCCCTGGGCATTACTCCGGTGATCGGTGCGGCTTCACAAATTGATTTCAAGTCGAAAAACATCTTCGGTATTCTGCTGCAATATCCCGCCACCGATGGCCATGTTACGCCCCTGGATGATCTGACCGCGCACGCCCATCAGGCGGGAATGAAGGTTGTCGTGGCGACCGATCTGCTGGCACTGACCATTTTGCGTCCGCCCGGAGAATGCGGAGCCGATATTGCCGTGGGTTCCAGCCAGCGACTGGGAATGCCCATGGGCTATGGCGGGCCTCATGCGGCGTTTCTGGCGGCGCGGGAGGAATTCACCCGGAAAATGCCGGGGCGCATTGTGGGTATTTCGCGTGATGTCAACGGCGAACCGGCGTACCGGCTGGCCATTCAAACACGGGAACAGCACATTCGACGGGAAAAAGCCACCAGCAATATCTGCACGGCGCAGGTGCTTCCCGCGATTATCGCCGCCGCCCATGCGGTTTATCACGGCCCGCGCGGGTTAACGGATATCGCGCTGCGAATTCATGCGTGGACACTGGTGTTAGCCGGTGGATTGCAGCGCCTGGGCTACAAAATCATGCATGAACACTATTTTGACACGCTCCGAATTATTCCGGCACCGGGTATCACAGCGCCGCAAATCCTGCAGGATGCCGCCACCCGTAAATTTAACTTCCGCACGTTTGGTGACGGCACCCTTGGCATAGCGCTGGATGAATTAACGGATTTAGAAGAAGTGCATTCGCTGCTGCATGTATTTTCACAGGGGCGGCCCTTGCCATATCTGCTCAATCAGGTGGTGCAGGATATGCGCGTGGAATACCCCCTGACCCTGGCCCGCACCAGCCGATTTCTTACGCATCCGATATTTAACACGCATCATAGCGAAACTGAAATGCTGCGTTATTTGCGTTGGCTCGAATCACGGGATTTATCGCTGACCACGTCCATGATTCCACTTGGATCATGCACCATGAAACTCAACGCTGCCGTTGAAATGATGCCCATCACGTGGCCGCAATGGGCGGATATCCATCCCTTCTGTCCTGCGGATCAGGCGGCTGGTTATCAGATTCTCATCAGTCAGCTTGAACGGTTTTTATGCGAAATCACAGGCTTTTCAGCCGTTTCATTCCAGCCTAACGCCGGCTCCCAGGGGGAGTATGCCGGCTTGCTGACCATCCGCGCTTTTCATAGCGCGCAGGGGCAGGCTGGAAGAAATATCTGTCTGATTCCCGTTTCCGCGCATGGCACAAATCCCGCCAGCGCGACGGTGGCGGGCCTGCGCGTCGTGCCCGTGGCGTGTGATGAACATGGTGATATTGACCGCACGGATTTACGCCGCCTGGCGAAGGAACATCAGGCATCGCTGGCCTGCCTGATGGTAACCTACCCGTCCACACATGGTGTCTTTGAGGAACATATCCGGGAAGTTTGCGATATTGTCCATGCGCACGGCGGACAGATTTATATGGACGGTGCCAACATGAACGCCCAGGTGGGTCTTTGCCGCCCGGCGGATATGGGGGCGGACGTGTGCCACCTGAATTTACATAAAACATTCTGCATTCCACATGGCGGTGGTGGCCCGGGCATGGGGCCGATTGCCGTGGCGGAGCATCTGATTCCATTTCTGCCCGGCCATCCGGTCATTGGCATAGGAACCGCCAAATCACTGGGAACGGTCTCGGCGGCACCTTACGGCAGCGCGTTAATTCTTATTATTCCCTGGGCCTATATCAGCCTCATGAGCGGCGCGGGTCTGACGCGCGCCACCGAATTGGCCATTCTCAATGCCAATTACATGGCCGCCCGCCTCAAGGATCACTATCCCATTCGCTTTGTCGGTTCACGCGGTTTGTGCGCCCATGAATTCATCGCTGACGCCCACGCATTTGAAGCCTCCGCCGGAATTAAGGTGGAAGATATTGGTAAGCGCCTGATGGATTACGGTTTTCATGCCCCCACGATCTCCTGGCCTGAACATGGCGCTTTGATGATTGAGCCTACGGAAAGTGAAAGTAAGGCCGAGCTGGATCGCTTCTGTGACGCCATGATTGCTATTCGTGAGGAAATTCGGGAAATCGAAACCGGACGGGCGGATCGTGCCAACAACGTGCTGAAAAATGCCCCGCACACCGCCCGGATGCTGGCGGCTGAGACGTGGAAGCATTCCTATAGCCGGGAAAAGGCGGCCTACCCGTTGGATTATCTGAAAACGCATAAATTCTGGCCGGTGGTGGGACGCATTGATAATCCATACGGGGATCGTAATCTGGTATGCACCTGCCCGCCGATGCCGCGGACGGAGGACCCATGATGTCACCGGTTATGAAGCAATTTGCGGATGTATTACCAGGCCTGGCGGCGCGGTATCAACATCTGCGTTATGTCAGCAAGCTGCTCAACCAGGACATCATGGCAACCATTGACAAGAAAACCCTTCGAAGCGCTGCGGATATGCTGGGGATGCTGGTCAAGGATACCGTCGTGATGGACAGCGAATTGGACCCGGAACTGGCTGCTGATTTCGCGTTGCACGGGGTTTTCCGGGACGGCGAAAATACGGTTCAACGCTATCGGAGAATGCACCGAGAGTCCGATCCTGAACGACAGATGCTCCTTGATGCCATGGCCGAGGCGATTTTTACGCTGACGCGCGTGGTTGACACATACGCTCCGGAAAGTGCCCTGGTGATGGAGGACCTGTTGATGGATAATCAGCGGATTCTCGTCGCCGATAAGAGCCTCAGTTCCCGTGCGCCGCGCGGCCTGGTGCTGTGCAGTCGGCTCATTACGTTGGATGGCTTTTGGATGTCCACGGGGCTGGGGCTCTCCATGTTGGCTGACGGTGGTAACCCCGCCCTTCACAAGTTTATTGACGATTCCGACGCCCGGGTGTTGCGAAGATCCCCGGCAGAGCGTGAAGTGCTGCACGGGGCCTTTGCCGCCGGAATCGTCAAGGCGTTCCGGCCAAGTGCCGAGGAAGTTGAGAACGCCCGCTCGCATTCCGCGCAGGAGCCGGAGGCGGAACCGGTCGAGCTTCTGCAATCCGAACGTGTGGAACGTAATGCGCCATGCCCCTGCGGCAGCGGAAAGAAATACAAGAAATGTTGTGGCCGCTGAACTGGCGGCTCAAAAAATATCATGACTGACACGCCCGACGAATATGCCAGCGCTTCCCCTGAAGCCGAAAATCCACAACCGGGAAAAGACCGCACGCGGGATTCGCTGCTGCTGCTGCGCCTGGCCGGGGCACCGCTGTTGCCATTCAGCACCTTGTCCGCTGTAGGATTGCCTCCCGGAACGGCGTGGGCGGGCTGGTTTGCATTATTAAACGCCCTGACCTGGCCGATCATGTTGGGGTCGCCGTTGTTTTTATACGCCAAAAGCCTGGGCGCCGGTGATTTAGCGCTCGGCGTGCTGGCGGCTTTACCGCCGCTGCTGGCCATTTTGCATATTCCCGGTGCCCACCTCATGCCGCGCATGGGATATCGCCGCGTGATGATCTGGGGCTGGGCTTTGCGCACAGTGCTTATTTTTGTCATGGCGCTGACCGCCGTGCTATTCACGACCGATGCGTGGCGGCTGGCGGGCGTATTTTTCTGCATCCTGTTGTTCAGCTCCCTGCGGGGCTTATCCGGCGGAGCCTGGATGCCGTGGGTGACAGCGCTGATTCCACCGGATGTGCGCGGCAAATTTTTCCTGCGCGATCAACTTTATGGCCAGTCCGGAAATCTCCTGGCCATTTTGGCCTCTACCGCCTTTCTGCTGGGCAATCCGCAGCCGCGGCAATTCAGCCTGCCCTTCTTATTTGCGGCGGTGGGCGGGACCATCAGCGTTTTGTGCCTGATGCGCGTGCCGGATATTTCCGCGCCGGAGCACCATGCCCAAACCGGTGAAGTTGTGAGCATTTTACGGATGCTTAGCGGGAAAAGTTTCCGGCACTTATGCGTATTTAATATTCTTTACATGCTGGTACTCGGCGGCCTGGCCGTTTTTACCGTCGCCTTTCTGCGCGGCGTGGTCGGATTTTCAGAAAGTGTGATTGTACTTCTGTCCGGTATGTCCGCTTTAGGGGGCGTGCTTTCACTGTTCTGGTGCGGCGCGGTTATTGATCGCATTGGTTCCAAACCCATTATGTCATTGAGCCTGGCGGCGTTTGTGCTGGTATTTATGGGATGGTGGGCGGTGGCGGGGAACATTGTGCCCGCCTCGCCGGTAATTGTGGGAGTATTGTATCTGTTGATGGGCGTGGCGGGCATGAATTTTGCCGCCGCCAACAATCGCCTGCAAAGCCTGAATATTCCCAAAACCGGGCGCAATCATTATTTTGGGGTGTTTCTGGCGATTGTAAACGTCGCCGCCGGGGTCTCGCCGCTGATTTGGGGATTGGTATTGGAAATCATCGGGCGGCACCACGCCACGATGGGATCCCTGCAATGGAACCGCTACAGCGTTTATTTTGCCTGCGGCGCACTTTTGGCGCTGCCATTACTGGCCATGTGCCGCCGACTTGATGAAAGCGTCAACACCGCAACATGAAGATCGCAAACGTTCACGCGCGCCATGCGCGTGCCCGCGCTTATTCACACAGGACGGGCGGCAAAATTTACACATGCTGTTTCAGTATTGTCAGAATGTGTTTCGTCGCGTTGGCTTTGCGAATATTCACTGGCTCAAGTTGCTTGTGCATCGCCGCGGGAAATTATTTTTACATCGTGCGGCACCGAAAGCAATAACGCAATGCTGGCGGCGGCTTGCATCCCTTAGTCACGTCCCCGTTTCAGTTCTCGATAGTTTTCAGTGTTCAGGGGTTGGGGAGACGGTGGGAAATTACCACAAGTGCGA